>JAHDRO010000379.1 GCA_018433265.1 Bacteroidales bacterium | reverse complement strand
TATTTATACCCTGATACTGTCAATAATAACTATTGTTTATTTTATTAAGATTTATTAATAATTTATATGTGTAAAATCAATCTTGCAAAGTAGAAATAAATTGTCAAGCTTATGGCATCTGCAATTGTTGTGATAAGTGGTCCCGCCATAATTGCTGGGTCTATTTTAAATTTCTTTGCAATAATTGGCAGTATGCCGCCTAATAGCTTTGAGATAACTATTACCACAATTAGAGTCAGGCAAACCAGAAGCGAAATATTAAAATCAATCTTTTCTAGATAATACAATCTCAAGAAATTTATAAATGAAAGTACTACACCTACGATTATCGAAATTCTAAACTCTTTCCACAATACCTTAGCGAAATCTTTCATTTCGATTTCTCCTGTTGCCAGACCTCTTATAACGAGTGTCGATGATTGGCTACCTGAGTTTCCTGCTGTATCCATTAGCATTGGTATGAATGAATTCAAAACAATCATAGCTGTCAGAACTTCTTCAGCTCCATTTATTATCCTGCCTGAAATTGTGGCTGATACCATCAATATCAATAGCCATAATATCCTATGCTTTGCTAATTCAAATACGTTCGACTCCAAATAGGCTTCATCTGATGGCGCCATTGCTGCCATTCTTTGAAAGTCTTCAGTTGCTTCTTGTTCCATTACATCCATGATGTCGTCAACGGTTATGATTCCTGTAAGTCTGTTTTCATTGTCAACAACCGGAAGAGCTAAAAATCCGTATTTTCTAAATATGTTGGCGACAGTTTCTTGATCGTCATGAGTGTTTACATATATGACATCTCTTTCCATTATGTCCTCAATTCTTTGATCCAGCTCAGATGTGACTAGCTTTCTAAGGGAGATAATTCCTTCCAGCTTTCTATTTTCATCAGTTACATAGCACGTATAGACCGTTTCTTTATTCAATCCTGTCTCTTTTATATGTTGCAGCGCTTCTCTTACTGTCATGTTTTTCTTTAAATCGACATACTCTATAGTCATTATGCTTCCTGCAGAATCAGGTGGATATTTCAAAAATTGATTTATTAAATCCCTTTCTTCCTTGTTGGATTGCAATAATATCTTATTCACAATATTTGCTGGCATCTCTTCTAAAAGGTCGATCATATCATCAAAATATAACTCTTCTACAATGTACTTGAGCTCCTTGTCTGTTATGACTTTTATGATCTCTCTTTGCCTGTCTGATGTCAAATGTGCAAAAACATCAACCGCAAGGTCTTTTGGGAGCATTCTAAATAACAGCACAGCAGTTTGAGCATCAATTTCATTCAAAATATCAGCTAAATCTACTTCGTTCATCTCTTTTAGGATTTCTTTGAGCTCCACATATTTCTTTCTTGCAACTAGATCCAAAATTAGCTCTAATTGTTTTTCTTTGTCCATAGTATTCCTCCTTATTCAGTTTTCGAGGAACCACAGACAATGGCTGTGGTTCCAGTTATTAAGCTTTTACCTTCGGGCAGCGGACTAGAATCCACAGCCATCACTCCTTTCAAAATAAAATGCACCTATATTATAGCACAAAAAAAGGTGGTCTTCCCACCTTTTTTTGTTTAGCAGCTCGATTCTTTAGCCATGCCATTTGGCAAAATGCTGAAACCTCGTCTTAGCCAATTGTCACTATAATCTATAGTGAATGAATCAAAATTTTCAAAAGCTAAATCTTCTAAATAAAATTTGAATCCATCAGCCTCTACTTCAACGTCTCCTTCTTTTGGCTCATCCAGAGCCATACCAAAGCTTGGGCCGCTTCAACCATAGCCAGCTAAAAAAATTCTCAATGCTTTTGCATTGTCTTTTCTGCTATCAAGAACTTTTTTTAGTTCTTCCTTTGCAGAATCTGTCAACATTATTTCCATTTTATCACTCCTATACCCCCTTATGGTATATTAATAATAAATCTTTTTATTTGTTTTGTCAATATATTTTATACTCTTCTTATAAATATTCTATGATAATGTCATATTAAATTTAATCTGATAAAATGTCAGTATGAGAGAGGAGATTTTTAATATGACCCAAAAGGAAATAACAAGACTTAGGGTTATTAACCAAACTATTGATGGAGTATTAACTAT
>JAHDRO010000025.1 GCA_018433265.1 Bacteroidales bacterium | reverse complement strand
TAGCAATTGATGTTAAAAGTGAAAGACTTGGCTCAAAGATTATTAATTGCAAGGGAGTAACTCATCATTTTGGCGATTACTGTACAATCGACAACTTTTCCTACAATTTTGCAAAGGGAGAAAAGGTGGGATTAGTGGGCCCAAATGGTGTAGGAAAGACAACTTTTCTCAATATTATCAGTGAACTGATACCACCGCAAAGTGGAATCATCGAAACCGGAGAGACAGTGGTAAAGGGTTATTACAAACAAAGCGGCCTCGAATATACTCCTGAAGAAACTGTAATAGATGTTGTTAGAAAATATTCGGAAATTGCTACCCTTTCTGATGGCAGCATTATACCTGTCACGCAATTCCTTTCAAAATTTCTTTTTCCATATTCCTGTCACAACACTCCAGTAAGCAGGCTAAGTGGTGGAGAAAGAAGAAGACTCTATCTTGTAACAATAATGATGAAAAATCCCAATTTTCTCATTCTTGACGAACCTACAAACGACCTTGACATAATAACATTGAATGTTCTTGAAGATTATCTTTCTGACTTCAAAGGATGTTTGATAATTGTATCTCATGACCGTTTTTTTCTCGATAAGCTTGCATATCATCTTTTTGTATTCATGGGAAATGGGATAATCAAGGATTTCCCGGGCAATTATTCTGACTATAAAGAATATTGCCGTAATTTGGAAAAAGAAAAAAATACAACTTCCAAAAAGATTGAAGAAAGAAAACAACCTTCGCTAAAGAAGGCAAACAATAAATATTCCTACAAAGAGAAGTTTGAAATTACAACACTCGAAACTGAAATTAACTTGCTCGAAAAAGAGAAAGCAGAAATTGAAGAAATACTCTCTACAGGTCATCTTTCCCAAAAAGAATTAACAGAAAAATCAAAAAGAATAGGAGAAATTATCTCACTCATTGACCAAAAAAGCGACAGGTGGATAGAGTTAAACAGCTAAAAATAATTCCATTAACCTATCAATTTCTTGTATTTAAATCTTTTCGGTTCAGAATCACCCAGACGTCTGCGCTTGTTCTCCTCATATTCAGAATAACTTCCTTCAAAGAAATAGACATTGGCATCGCCCTCAAAAGCAAGAATGTGTGTAGCTATTCTGTCAAGAAACCATCTGTCGTGTGAAATAACAACTGCACATCCCGCAAAATTTTCCAGACCATCTTCAAGAGCACGGATTGTATTGACATCCACATCATTTGTCGGTTCGTCAAGTAGAAGAACATTGGCCTCTTCCTTCAGTGTCAAAGCAAGATGAAGTCTATTTCTCTCACCACCTGACAAAATCCCACATTTTTTCTCCTGATCAGCACCCGAGAAATTGAATCTCGAAACATAAGCTCTTGCATTTACTTCTCTGTTACCAAGTTTTATAAACTCGGAATTTTCAGCTATAGTCTGATATACAGTTTTATCAGGATCTATCTGTTTGTGCTGCTGGTCAACATAGGCCAGCTTGACTGTTTCACCGATTGTAAAGCAGCCCTTGTCTGGCTTTTCGTACCCCATTATCATCCTGAAAAGAGTTGTTTTTCCGGCTCCGTTTGGCCCAATAACGCCAACTATAGCAGCAGGAGGAAGCTTAAAGTTCAGATTTTCAAAAAGTAGTCTCTCCCCAAATGACTTGGAAACATCCAAAGCTTCAATAACCTTATCGCCGAGACGTGGCCCGTTTGGTATAAAAATTTCCAGTTTTTCATCCTTACTTTTACCGTCCTCATTCAACATTTTTTCATATTGAGAAAGTCGGGCTTTAGACTTAGCTTGACGAGCTTTAGGCGACATGCGTACCCATTCCAGTTCTCGCTCAAGGGTCTTCCGTCGTTTACTTTCCTGTTTTTCCTCCCTAGCAAGTCGACCACTTTTTTGCTCCAGCCAGGACGAGTAATTCCCTTTCCAAGGTATACCCTCTCCTCTGTCAAGTTCCAAAATCCATCCTGCAACATTGTCGAGAAAATAACGATCATGGGTAACAGCAATAACTGTCCCTCTGTACTGTTGAAGATGCGCTTCCAACCATTGAATACTTT
>JAHDRO010000056.1 GCA_018433265.1 Bacteroidales bacterium | reverse complement strand
TGATAAAATTAAACATCACTTTGAGGCGGTCGCCGATCATTCCACCATAGAACTCATCGGATGAAAGTGTAGCAAAAGTAAAGTTCGTGGTTCCATGCGTTACTACTCCAATATCACTTCTCAAACTCAACAGTTCGGATATAGGTCGGCTAACATTCCCATAGTCCTGAACCATTTTCGACTCCCGCCCAAATTCGTCTATGATCAACGGTCGCCTGGCAAATACACTTGCTGACTGCTTTGTAATTTGTCCCTGCAATTCCACAGACTTGATAAACGTAAACAAAGGCTGATTCAAATGGAATCTTCTCACAACATGATTGTGAAGCAATGAATATGTTTCAAGAAGGATCGTTTTGCCGCAACCATATTTGCCTTGTAACATAATTCCTTTGTCCAAATCACCCGAGAAAGTAGAGTTGTTAGTTATGTAGTAATAGAGTTGCTCTATCATGGGCTCATTGTTTTTGTCAATGACAAAATTCTTAGCCTGATTCCGGTTATGCAAACAAATCGTACCAAACTCGCAAAACAAGCTCTGAAAATCTGCATACGCCAATGGTAAGGGCAAACGTTGCTTCTGCATCTTTTCTTTTTCATGGGAAATAATTTCCCGAGCATCTTCCCGCAATGCCTGAAAGGATTGCTGATTAGTCGAAATCACTTCCCGTATGGACAAATCCTTTCTTTTTTCCATAAGAATTTATATTAGAGTTTTTGTCTTTAGTCTTTATATTATAGGGTGAGGGTTTAAGGTCTGACTTAGGTGCTAAAATCTGATACTTAGTTTTAACCCTAAATCCGCCTCCGGCAACATAGTTCAGCAATCCCGCATTCTTCAAACGTTCTCGCGAAGACTTCAACACTTGCAAGGAGATATTAACAGTGCCAACCATGCGTTTGTCTGCAAATACAATCCACTCTGCCCAATATGAACGGTTCGCCAAATGAATCAGGAAAAAATACAATCGCGTTTCATTTCCACTAAAGTTTTCATGTTCGTCCACTCGCCAAAAATTGGCTAACAAGTCGAACAGGTTCATCTTCGTATATTTTTACGCTTATTGTATTCTGCCTCTGCTTCGGACTCTATTTCCTGCAAAGTTTTCTTTTTGCCTTTGGAAATCCATTCGAGCAGTTCGTCTTCAAAGAAATAGAGTTTCTTACCGTTCTTATAGCAAGGAATTAGTCGTTTACGCACAAGAGCGTTACACGGTAGGTTTCGCTTTGCCGATGATCCGGCAAGCTTCTTCAATGTCAATTGGAATTCGTTTCTGAGGGATAACAGGTGTTTGTCCCTTTTCAACTAAAGATTTGATCTCAGCCAGTTCACTGACTAAATGCGCTACTGCCTTAGGCAGGTTTTCAAAAGAAATTTCGTTTGCTTCCATAATTGTTGATTTTAATAATTACGGTGCAAATGAAGAAAGTGTTTCTACGGTGTCTGGGTGACACTGGAGAAACACTTAGAGAACACTTAAAGTGCTGATATTTTGTGGTTTTTGGTCGTAAAAAGACAGAATCAATGTAACAAAACCATCGTTTTAGTATATTATCAAATCATTTATTTTTAGATCAGCCCAAAATTTCTCATAGATGTTTATCATTCGAGTTGTTATTGCCCTAAAATGATTCTGCACGTTGTCATCCCAAATTCTGGCATCAATA
>JAHDRO010000146.1 GCA_018433265.1 Bacteroidales bacterium | reverse complement strand
TCCAAGAATTAAATCTATTTTATTAGGAATTTTTTGTGTGTAAAATATAATATGGTTTCTTACAATATCGTTGTAGGGGAGTGGGATGAATGAGTTCATGGCCTTAAGTCGGTAAATGAAAACAGAATCCGGGATGTCGGTTGTAAGTTTTGCACTGTCAAGATCTATATTGAGATCAGTATCAGTCGAAAACTGTTTTTGGATGTAATAGAGGCTTAACAGACTGTCAGTAGATACTGTCGCATTCATAAAATCTTCCCCTTCAAAAAATCTTATTGCTCCAGGGTTAATTGTGTCATTAAGGGTTGTAGTGTCAGAAAGCTCAATGGCAGAGCCATTAAGTTCATTTTTTAATGAATCTACTGTCTTTTTAAGATGTTCTATCTCGATGAGCAGATCCTTTCTTGTTGCTCTTTTTGAGAGAAGTTGTCCGTAAGATAATTCGGAAGTTAAGACAATTGTCAGTAATACAAGGAATAATGTTCTGATTTTCATGTCAAAAATTTAAGTTTACCTGAAGTCCGAATGTCGGAGACAGATTATTAGCAAATTGATTGTTTAAAGGATGAATTATAACTGGTGCAAATGATGCTGACAAATCATCGCTAACATCAAAGTCTGTAAAATGAGCAAAAACATTTGCATCAATTATGTTGAGTGCATATACAAGAATTCCTGCCAGAATCGAGTAGTCACGATATCTTCTGTAGGCTGTCTTGAAATAGTCGAGGGATTCGAGACTGTATTTTGTTGCAGCTTCACTTTGAGGGTCATTGTAAGCTTCAATATATAAATTTTTATATTTTTGATATTGAATATTGTTGAAATTAATAAAATAACCACATGTAATAAGCCCTCCGTATATTATGGGAATTTTCCAGTAGTTTCCCGTATAAGCCTGACCAAGTCCGGGCAGCATGGCCGAGTATAGTGAGGCTCTTGCCGGAAGTATTGGTTTGTAATATTTGTAAGATACAAGTCCATCCATTATTGTCGCATAGTGAAGCATGGCTGCTCCAATGTAAAACTTTTCCTGGTCATTACCATTGCTGCTGTATCCTTTATAGATCAATGCGGCCATTCCTCCATATACAATTGGTAATTTCCAGTACTGTTTATTATAGATCTGGGCAGTACCTGGCAGAACAAGAGATCCCATCCACATGTGATTTATTCGCATAGAGTCCTTGTGAGCCAGACTTTTGAAATATCGCTTGATAGTGTAGCGAGGAACCTTCGGGGTATTTTCGTACTCTGTAGAATCGTTTTTAGTGGTGGTTTGCTGTTGAAATAAGTTGGCACCCGGAGGGCCTGCAGTATTTAACCTTCCTGTAATTTGGGCACTCAGTGGAAACGATATCAACATGACAATGACTGATATGAGGAACTTTCTACTCATTGAGCTTTATAGATTTGTTTGCTCGAGTAGATTCAAAAAATTAAACAGTTCTTCTTCACCATTAAAATGTATTGTGACAGAACCTTTTCCATTCTCGCCTCTCTTGATAAAGAAACTGTTATTGTCAAGATGGCGGCCAAATATATCGAGCAGATGAATATATGCTTCATCTACTGATGGATCATCATGTGAGTCTTGTGGTTCGGACTTTTGTTTGTTCTCTGAAGCAAGCTTGCGTATTTTATCTTCAATTTGCCGCACTGAAAGATCGTGTTCGATAATCTGATTGCACAATTTAATCTGTTTTTTTGAATCCTCAATGCTAAGCAAGGCTTTTGCATGTCCCATGGAGATGGCTTTTGCTCTTATGGCAAGCTGCACCTCTGGAGGAAGCCGGAGAAGTCTGAGATAGTTTGTTATAGTTGCTCTTTTTTTCCCAACTCGATTAGCCATATCTTCCTGTGTAAGATTGCATTCTTCAATAAGTCTTTGAAAACTCTGTGCTATTTCAATGGCATCAAGATTTTCTCTTTGAATATTTTCTACAATCGCCATTTCGAGCATTCCCTGGTCATCAGCTTTGCGGATATAGGCAGGAATAGTTTCTAATCCAGCCAGAAGAGCTGCCCTATATCTTCTTTCTCCACTTATAATCTGATATTTGTCATCATCAGTGGTTCTGACAGTAATAGGCTGGATGACTCCCAGTGTCTTTATTGAATCTGCAAGTTCCTCGAGAGAATCTTCGTCGAATGTGCTTCTTGGCTGATATGGATTTGCAATAATTCTACTCATAGATATTTCCATAATAGACGCAGGAGTGACCTGACTCTCAGGAATTTCAACTCTTGTGTTGAAAGGCATATTGTCTATGTCTGAAATGAGAGCACCAAGGCCTCTTCCTAAAGCGGGTTTCTTCATGGCTGACATCTATTGTTGTACGTTCTTTTTTAAAATCTCTTTTGCCAGATTGAGGTAGTTATTTGTGCCGGAAGATACTGCATCGTGTAATATTACAGGTTTACCAAATGACGGAGCCTCACTAAGCCTAACATTACGTTGGATAACGGTATTGAACACCATTTCGTTAAAATGATTACGAACTTCGTCTACTACCAAATTGGCATGTCGAAGCCTTGCATCAAACATTGTCAGAAGAAATCCTTCTATCTGCAAAGATCTGTTAAGTCTGTTCTGAACAAGCTTAATGGTATTGAGCAGCTTACCCAGTCCCTCAAGTGCGAAATATTCACACTGTACAGGAATCAAAACAGAATCAGCAGCAGTAAGTGCGTTAATTGTGATAATACCTAAAGAAGGAGAGCAATCGATAATAATAAAGTCGAAGTCGTTTTTAATCTCTTCAAGAGATTTTTTAAGAACCATCTCCCTGTCAGGGATATTGAGCATCTCAAATTCTGCACCTACAAGGTTGATATGTGAAGGAGCAAGTTTGAGACCGGAGATTTCGGTATCGAGAAGTATCTCCTTAATATTCACTTTTCCTATAACTACTTCATATACGGTCATTTTGGAGTTGGAGTCCGGGTCAAAGTTAAATCCGGATGTGGAATTGGCTTGCGGATCTGCATCCACAAGTAGCACTTTTTTCTCCATAACAGCAAGTGAAGCAGACAAATTAATTGCTGTAGTAGTTTTTCCTACTCCTCCCTTTTGATTTGCTATCGCAATAATCTTTCCCATTTATTTTTATCCGTTCATCATTTGATATGTCATCAATCTGACAAAAATACAAAAATCTTTTTTAGCTAAAGAAATTAATAGGGATCAACATCTATAATTATCTTTACCGTGCCATGCATTTCCTTAGTAACGGCATCAATATCAGAAGCTATGGAGGACTTTATTTCGTGCAAAGCATTGTTTTTTGCCAGTTTTACCCAGAATTGAAGTTGGTAATTATTCATTATCATCTCAACAGGAGGTGTAAATGGGCCTGTCCACTCTTTTGCTCCCCACGTTGGAGCTTTCATTGCAATTAAAGATGCTGCATTCTCCAATTTTTCTCTATTCTTGCATCTAAGATTAATTCTTATCAGCCTCACAAATGGAGGGAATCCATACTCTTCTCTTTCACGAAGCATTGCTTCAGCAATAATTATGCCTGCCTCTTTCCTTTGGGCTCTAAGAAGATGGTTGTAAACAGGATGATCAGAACGTGAAGTTTGTATTATAACCTTTCCTGCCGAATCCCTTCTTCCGACCCTTCCGGCTAATTGTGTCAACATCTGGAAAGTTCTTTCTTCTGCTCTAAAATCCTGTACTGCAAGCATTCCCTCGGAATTCAGTATGCAAATTAATGACAGGTTTTCAAAATCAAAACCTTTGCCTAACATCTGAGTACCAACCAAAATATCAGTTTTGCCCTGAGAAAAGTTTTTGAGAATAGACATTTCTTTTGTTGAACTTCTTGTTGTTTCGAGATCAAAGCGTTCGACTTTTGCATTTGGGAAGAGTTCCTTAAGCGTTTCTTCGACTTTTTCGGTGCCGGCACCTATATCTCGCAAACCGGGTTTACCGCACTTTGTGCAAATAGTATTAAAGCGAATGTTATAGTTGCAGTAATGGCATCTCAACTCATTCTTACTTTTATGGTAGCTGAGAGAAACATGACAGTGCGGACATATCGGAATATCTTCACAGTACATGCATTGAACCATTGGTGAGTATGACCTTCTGTTCCTGAATACCATGACCTGTTTACCTTCTTCAAGTGTGTCTTTAATAGCTGTGATCATTTTTTTGGAGAATGGTCCTTTCATTCTGCCAATTTTTTTTTCTCTCACAACATCAATTATTTCTATTTCAGGATTAACAGATCCATAGTATCTTTCAGAAAGTTCCACCATGCTGTATCTTCCGCTTATAGCGTTAAAGTAACTTTCCAGAGAAGGTGTTGCGGAACCGAGAAGTGCATTTGCAGAGTGCAGAGAGGCGAGTATCAAAGCTGTATCTCTTCCACTGTATCGTGGCGCTGGATCGCTTTGTTTGTATGACGAGTCATGTTCTTCGTCAACAATTATAAGGCTTAGATTAGTGAATGGCAAGAAAAGAGATGATCTTGTGCCAAGAACAATAAAAGGACACTTATGGTCATATAACTGTTTCCTGACTCGCTCTCTTTCAGATAAGCTCTGTTTGGAATGATATATAAGCAGCGAATTTCCAAAGAAACGTTCCAGCCTGGTACCCAATTGGCGACTCATTGCTATTTCAGGCACCAAAAATAAAACATTATTACCTTCTTTAAGCTCTTCCATTGCAAGGTGCATGTATATCTCACTTTTCCCGGAACCGGTTACACCATAGAGCAGAGTAATTTTTCCGTCAGCGAATGATTGTTTGACAGACTTGAGAGCACTCTCTTGTGCATCTGAAAGTTCAGGAAGATTTTCCTTTTCTCGGGATATTATTTCTCGATTTCTTTTTCTTGGTTTTTTGTCGATAGAGAAAGATGGACATGCAGCCTTAAATACTTCACCAGAAGTGCAGAGGTAATATTTCGCAATCCATTCCCATAATTTGAATTCGTTTTCAGTGATTTTGAAACTTGGTATAATTGACAGAATATTTTTAATCTCTCCCTTGAATGTGCCGTGAGAATGTGATAATTCGCTTATAACAGCATAATATTCTCTGTTTGACAAGTTCACTCTGACTAATGTGCCTTTGGAGACTTCTTTTTGTAATTCTGTGGGAACCATATATGTTATTTCTGCTTTGTACCTCAATGGAAGAATAACTTTAGCAAACATATCTCCTCTTATAAAACCAGCAACCTCTTCCAACAGCCATTTTGGGGTAGATGTAGCGCCACAAACTCCTATTCTATCGCCCTCCTGGAACCATGAAAAGTCTATTTCATCTACACTCTCAATTTTGTATGATCTTGGATTTACAGATTTGCATGAATTAAAAAGAATAGCTCCGTTGGAACTCTCCTTACCTGAAACAAAGATAATAACGGAATGTTTTGCGGAAAATTCTCTTAAATGAGGGTGTCTCGAGGATACTTGTCCGCAGATTGTATTGAAAGATTTAAAGTCTTCTTTAGTTGCTCCTGTCTGTTCAATTCTTTTTTTTATCTGACTGCATATATTGCTATATTGTTCAAACTCTTTGGTGGTTTGAGAAAAAATAGTAATTGGCCGTGTATAATCGATTGAATCGAGATCAGAAATACTCTCAACGACAATGGCTTTCCCATCAGTTTGACCTACAAGTCCGTTTACTTCTGCGTGTCCTTTTTTGCCAAATATGATGATTTGGCCATTTATCGCTTGTGCTTTTTCAAACTGTTCCCTTATCCTCTTTTGTAATTGAAGCACTACGGGACATGTACAGTCTACAACAGTAAGATTGTTCTTTTTTGCAGTTTCATAGCTGGAAGGGGGTTCTCCATGGGCACGTATGAGAATGACAGAGTCCTTAAGTTTTGACATCTCTTCGTGTGAAACGACAATCAATCCTTTTTTTTTAAGACGTTCCAGTTCGGTGCTATTATGAACGATTGAGCCGAGGGAGTAGAGTTTACTGTTTTTTTCAAGATATTTTTCCGCTTCTTCTATTGCTCTTACAACGCCATAGCAGCAACCAGATCCGGCATCTATTTCTACTGTCAGTTCCATTTTTGAGAAATTTTACTTAAGAGCCATTCCATTTGCTCATCTACAGTCATATGACTATTATCAAGCAGCAAAGCATCAGGGGCTTTTCTTAAAGGGTCTGTTTCTCTATGTTCGTCAATATAATCTCTTTCTATGATATTCTTTAGAATTTCGTTGAAATCAGCGTTTGCTCCCCTGGCAATCATTTCATCATATCTTCTTTTTGCCCTTACCTCTGCATCAGCTGTCATGAAAATCTTTATTTCAGCATCGGGGAATACGACAGTGCCTATATCTCTTCCATCCATGACCACACCACGTATTTTGCCATATTTTCTAAGTATTTCATCTACAAAATTACGCACAAAGGGGAGAGCTGCAATATAACTAACCTTAGATGAAACATCAAGCGATCTTATCTCGTTTTCAACCATTTTACCGTTGAGATACAGTTCACTTTCACAATCTTTTCCTGTAACTCTGAATTCCATACTTATTGATGGCAGGAGCGACTTAAGTTCTGCCTCTTTTACTTTATTGTCAGATGTTATAAGACCGTTTTGTATTGCAAAAAGAGTTATTCCGCGATAAAGCGCACCTGTGTCGATATAAAGCAGCCCGAATTTTTTGGCTATTGTCTTGGCGAAGGTGCTCTTCCCTGTAGATGAGTGGCCGTCAATTGCAATTATTATTTTCGGGGAATCCATAACTTTCTTAAGAAAACAAACATACAAAAAAGCTTTATCTTTGTAAAAAAATAGTAGATGAAAGTTGCTATACTTGATTTAGGAACCAACGTATTCAATCTGTTACTCTCTGAAATTAGTGGCAAAACATGCAAAATATTGAAAGTAGTCAAAATTCCTTCATTTATTGGAGCCGGGGGTTTTAATGAAGGGAAGCTTAGTGGGGAGGCCATGTCAAAATCCATAGATGCCTTGGGGAAAATAAGAGAAATTATTGATGAAGAAGGTGATGTCGGTTTTATTAAAGTTTTTGCTACATCTGCCTTCAGAGATACTGTAAATGGTTCAGAATTTGCAAACACTATTCGCGATAATTTTGGATTCGAAGTTGAGATTATATCTGGCGAAAGAGAAGCAGAACTCATTTATAAAGGTATTCGCGAATCTTTTTTTGTATGGGACGAAAATGTGCTTATGTGTGATGTGGGTGGAGGAAGTAATGAATTAATTATAGCAGATAAAGAAAAAATATTGTGGAAAAGAAGTTTTAATCTTGGGATATTGAGATTAAAGGAAAAATTTGAACCAAGTGATCCAATAAAAGAAGAAGAGGTTAAAATGGTTAATCTTTATCTTGAGCAAGAACTCGAACCACTTTTTGAAGCATGCAGACAATATTCTCCAAGACTTATGATAGGTTCTTCAGGTTCATTTGACACTCTTAGGGAGCTTTTATATACTGATGATAATGGGACACTTCCTGTACATGAGTTAGACATTAAAAGACTTAGAGTTTTGCATCATAAACTTTTAGTGTCAAATAGAGGCGAAAGGTTAAGAATGCCGGGAATGTCGCCTGTCAGGGTTGATTATATGGTACTAGGGAGTATTTTTATACAGCTGGTAATTGAAAAATGCCGAATAAGCAAATTATATCAATCCTCTTACTCTCTTAAGGAGGGTTTTATGGCTGAGATGGCAGCTCAATTGTAATATAAATTTTAGAAAGAATGAAAATATTGATTATTGATGACGAGAAGAGTATAAGAAACACACTTAAGGAAATTCTTGAATTCGAAGGTCATGAAATAGTACTCGCAAATGATGGTTTAGAAGGACTAAATGCTGCAATCTCAACAAGTTTTGATGCCATTTTCTCGGATATTAAGATGCCAAACATGGACGGTCTTGAATTTTTGGACAAGGCATTTGAAGCAGGAGTAGAATCTCCTGTAATAATGATTTCCGGGCACGGTTCGATAGATACAGCTGTGGAGTGTATAAAAAAAGGAGCCTTTGATTTCATCCAAAAACCTCTGGATCTCAACAGAATACTTATTACGCTTAAAAATGCAACCGAAAAAAGCGATCTGGTAAGAGAGACAAAAAATCTTAAAAAAAGAGTTGCCAAAATACAGGAAATTGTGGGGGTTTCACCAGCAATAACCAAAATCAAGAATATGATTGACAGAGTTGCTCCTACAGAGGCTCGTGTTCTTATAACCGGCTCCAATGGTACCGGTAAGGAACTTGTTGCCAGATGGCTGCACGAAAAGAGCGGACGAAACAATATGCCATTTGTAGAAGTCAACTGTGCTGCCATTCCCGGAGAGTTGATCGAAAGTGAACTTTTTGGTCATGAAAAAGGAGCGTTCACATCTGCGATCAAGCAACATAAGGGTAAATTTGAACAGGCTGATGGAGGAACACTTTTTTTGGATGAGATTGGAGACATGAGTCTTGCTGCACAGGCTAAAGTATTGAGAGTGTTGCAGGAAAATAAATTGAGCAGAGTGGGGAGCGATAAGGACATTAATGTTAAGGTGAGAGTAATAGCTGCCACTAACAAAGATTTGCAGGAAGAGATACATAAGGGAACCTTCAGAGAGGATCTTTATCATAGAATCAGCGTCATAATAATTCACGTGCCCCCTTTATGTGAGAGGGTTGAAGACATTCCAATTTTAACTCGTTACTTTATTGATCAGATTTGTGAGGAAAGTGGCATGCCTCCGAGGAAAATAGATGATGATGCACTTGAGGAACTTAAAAAATACAAGTGGACAGGAAATGTTCGTGAACTTAGAAATGTCACAGAGAGACTTTTGATACTGAGTAACAATGTAATAACAAAAGAGGATGTGATCAACTATGCTCGTCCAGTATTTAAGTAGTACAGATAGTTTGATTACTACTCCATTTCAATTCTTATCTGTTGTATAAAATTGCCATCTTCCTGCGTTTTCACAAAAAGTGTCACGCGAAACTTACTTCCCCCGGCGCTGAGAGTTCCAATGGCATATTTTAACGGAGCTTTACCACTCCTGTGTTCTATTACAAAACTCTTTGGAGAGTTATTGGCAAAAAATTCCTTAATGATTTGCTTCGCCTGAGTCTTGCTGCACACATTGACTGTACCAAGTATGTCAACTTCAAGATTAGGGGCAAACCAAGCTGATAATTTTTCTGCATCTCCTGACTGGATATATTTTGCAATAGGTACAAAAACATCCTGCTCGGATCCATATTGAGTTGCAGGAGCAGAGAATGTGAAAAATGAAGAAATTATGGCAACTAAAAAAGTATTCATAATCATTTTATATACGACACTCCAAAGTTAAGCAAAAATCAAGCCACTGCTCTGGTATATATTTTGAAAATAAAGTTTTACATTTGTCCTAATGAAGATTGTGTTGCTTCTAATCGGTAAGAGTGATGCCTCATGGCTCAGGGAGGCTATAGAGATCTATGAGGAGAGATTGAGCCATTATGTTGATTACAGAAGAGTGGAAGTACCAGAAATCAGGAATGTTGCAGGTTTATCCATCAGACAGATGAAGGAGAAAGAAAGTGAATTACTTTTAAAGCATATCAAGCCGTCAGACAAGCTTGTTTTGCTTGATGAGAAAGGAGAAGTCTATTCATCTGAGGAATTTGCCAATTATATTGATAAACAGCTTCTGTCAGGTACTAGAAATCTTGTGTTTGCAATAGGTGGGCCCTATGGATTTTCCGAATCGGTGTATAACAGGGCAGACAGTTTGCTTTCACTTTCAAAGTTAACTTTTACACATCAGATGGTAAGAGTGATTTTTTTGGAACAGTTATATAGAGCTTTCACAATAATCAGGGGAGAACAGTATCATCACAAGCAATGAAAGAGTGGTTAAGAAAATTGTCGAACGAGAGAATTGCAATATATTGGATTGCTGTTCTTGTACTTACTCTTGCCTCTTTTATTAGATTTTCATCGATTAATTCCATGGATCGTGCTGTAACGAATCTTCAGGAGAAGATTCACAAGCGACAGCAGATCTTGGAGAATTATGCAAGGCAGGCGCATGAAATACCTGATTCTCAGTTTATTTCATTTGAGGATTTTCCCGAAGACATGGTTATTTATCGTTATTTGGAGGATACACTCCAGTCTTGGGTAAACAGGCTGCCTATTGCCAATGAAGAGGTTTTCTATTTTCCTTATGGCTACAGATTACAGCATGTAGGAGTTGAAAATGTAAGCAATATCCCTCTAGCATATGCTTTTTACTCCGCCTTGGCAAATGGCAATCCTGAAGAGGAGCAATATCTCAGTCTTGGTACAGGGTGGTACATCGTTAAAATGTATATCAGCGGTAAAATGCTAATTGTTACAGCATTGCTTGTCCAGACAGACTATCCTACAGAGAATTCACTTCTTAGAAATCAGATTAATCCCAATATCTTATCCAATAAGAGGCTTTCAATAGTTCCTGTCACTTACGATGAATCTTATGTTATTCATGGGAAAGACGGGGGTGTGTTATTTTCTGTTTTAAAGGATCTCCCTCAAAGCGGAGAAAGATCAGGTTCAGTATTAAGGCTCACTGCACTTGTTTTTGTGGTTTTGGCGCTTTTTGCACAACTTAAGAAAACAAAAAAAATCAGAGACTTTTTCTTGCTCATAGGCGGACTGATAACTGTAGGAGTCTTTGCCATGTATCTTTCCAATAAGATGCAAAGTGACCTTCCGCTATTTTCTCCAACTCTCTATGCTGATTTTGAGCTGTTCAGTTCATTGGCAGATCTTTTAATAGTGAATCTTTTGATTACTCTTATTATTACAGCTCTTTTTATCATGAGGAAAACTCTTGCCTTGATTGTAAAAAAATCAAAAGGCTTAAAAAAGAGATTGTTTACGGCTTTATTCATACTAATTCCGCTTTTATTACTTCCATATATTCACATAAGTTTAAGGTCAGTCATACTCAATTCAAACGTAGTTCTTGAATTGTACAGAGTAGACGAGATAACTTTTTACTCTTTGCTTGTATACCTTTCTTATGCACTGCTCTTTGTCGCTTTGTTGTTTTCTCTTCAACTCCTAAGACCACTGTCTAAAAAAACAGGAAGAATATCTTTTCTTAAAACCCGTAATCTGATTATATATATCATTTGTATTTCTTTCTATACCTTTTTTGTAGTAAGTTTTTACGGATTTAAGAAGGAAGATAACAGAAACAGGGTGTGGGCAAATAAATTGTCAACCGAAAGAGATCTTAATCTTGAACTGCAGTTGAAAACCATTGAGAAACAAATCATTTCTGATTCAAAACTTAGACTGCTTGTCAATGCCTTAGGCGGTGAAGATCTAGTGCACAGTCAACTTTCCGAGAATTATTTTTGGAACATACTTCAAAGGTATGACATGGAAATCAGAATATGTAGAGAGTATACTACATTGCAAGTTGATCCTGATGCACCACCGGTATTATGTAACAGTTTTTTCCAAAATGAAGTGACAAGGTATGGTTCTCCACTTTATGAAAGTTCTCAGTTTTTCTTTATGAACAACTATAAGGGAAGAGTAAGATATCTGGGAATATTTGAGTATCCGGCAATAGGAGAAAGTGGTTTAGTAAGGCTCTTTATTGAACTGAATTCCAAATTTATCAAGGAGACAATTGGTTACCCTTCGGAACTTTTAAGCCACTCGCAGATAGATAATTTTTCGTTGCCATATCTCTATTCATATGGTAAGTATGTCAATGGAAGACTTGTTGTGTCAAGTGGAGACTATAGCTATCCAATAGTTTCTAAAAAATATGACAACGAGGGATATTATAATGTTAGAAGTGACGGGTATCTTCATTTTGTTAGCAGAGTTACTCCTGAAACTGTTATTGTTTTAAGCCGGAAGGAACGTAGCATATTTCCTTATTTTGTGTCATTCTCATATATAGTTCTTT
>JAHDRO010000273.1 GCA_018433265.1 Bacteroidales bacterium | reverse complement strand
GACAAGATTTAAGCTCGATTCGATAACTGGGCAATGGGACTATATAGAATCTGCATTGTTTGGATATGCCTGTGGCAAGGTGATAGAAAGTTTTGTCAAATTCAATCTTTCTCCCAAGAACAGGGCTGTAGCACAATTTCATGAGTGGATGACAGGTGCCGGCATTCTTTATCTTAAACAGGCAAATACGCCTGTGGCAACAGTTTTTACAACCCATGCGACAGTTGTGGGACGTTCAATTGCATGGAACAATCTTCCACTATATGGACCTCTTGAGAATTATGTTGCCGATGACAAAGCAAGAGAATTTAATGTAATGGCCAAACATTCTCTCGAGAAGACTGCCGCACACTTTGCAGACGTTTTTACTACTGTCAGTGAAGTAACAGCAAGAGAGTGCAGAATTTTTCTTGGTAGAAATGTTGATATAGTAACTCCTAACGGATTTGAAAAAAGTTTTACTCCACCGGTCAACAAATATGAAGAATATTTTAAGAGTGCTAGAAAAAGATTAACTGAGATTGCGACTCTCATGACAGGTTTTGAAATAACAGATGATACTGTTATGATGGCTATCAGTGGGCGTTACGAATTCAAGAACAAAGGAATAGATTTATTTCTCGATGCTGCGGCTAAGCTAAACAACGATTCTAAACTTACCAGAAACGTAGTAGCATGGATATTTGTCCCTGCTGCTATAAATGGACCCAACAAGGATCTTGTCAACAAAATGAATAACCACTCTGATTATATTACAAATTGTTCTCATCTGTTAAGTGAACCAGAATGGGATCCTGTACTGAACAGAATACGAGAACTTAATCTTCAAAACAGAGATAATGACAGGGTAAAAGTACTGTTTGTACCTGCATATCTTAATGGTAATGACGGTATTTTTAATTATACTTATTATCAGTTACTCGCCGGGCTCGATATTACACTTTTTCCTTCATATTACGAGCCTTGGGGTTACACACCTTTGGAAAGCCTCGCATTTGGTGTCCCTACTGTTACCACCTCTCTTGCGGGCTTTGGACGTTGGGTTAGTGAACATTATAAAAAGCCACATCCAAGTATTGAGATTATTGAAAGAAATGATTTTAATTACGATGATGTAATTAGTGCCATAGAGGCCAAAATGGTCGAAATATGCAAACTGACACCCCAAAAAATGCTGGATTATCGCAATAATGCAAGGGAGGTCTCTGAAGTTGCCTTGTGGGAGAATCAGATTCAGTTCTACAAACAAGCTTATTCACAGGCTTTGGAGAAGCTGATTGAAAATTGGGGCAACTATGAAAGTTTTGCAGATGACAAGGAAAGTATAATTTATAAAATTGACGTAGCAAATACTCCAAGTTGGAGTACAATGATAGTTAACAAGGTTTTGCCTGAAAGGCTAAAGCCGCTTGATATCATGGCAAAAAATTTATGGTGGAGCTGGAATGAAGAGGCCAAACAACTTTTCAGGTCTATAGATTTGGATTTATGGCGAAAATACTCAAGAAATCCCATGAATATGATGGACAACATTACTGCCAGTAAATATGCTGCACTCGAAAATGACTTTGATTTCCTGGAGAGAATGGACAAAGCATATTCAAGCTTTAACAAGTACATGTCACTTAAGGATGAGATGAAAGGGCCGAGAATTGCATATTTCAGCATGGAATATGGACTTGATGTTTCACTTAAAATCTATTCGGGAGGGCTCGGTATCCTGGCGGGAGACTTTCTTAAGGAAGCAAGTGACAAGATGGTACCTGTTACAGGAGTAGGCTTGCTGTATAAATACGGTTATTTTACTCAGAGGCTTTCTGCTCAAGGAGATCAGATTTCCATCTATGAACCTCAGGATTTTACAAAGATACCTGTCAATCCTGTAAGGGATTTAAATGGAAACTGGGCGACAATAAGTATTGCTTTTCCTGGAAGGACACTTTATGCTAGACTTTGGAAAGTGGAAATTGGCAGAACAGAGCTTATACTCATGGATACTGATTTTGAAGATAATTTACCAGAGGACAGAGTCGTTACGCACTACCTTTATGGGGGAGATTGGGAGAACAGACTCAAACAGGAAATTTTGCTCGGTATCGGTGGTATACGTGCACTTAGGACACTAAACAAACAGATCGATATTTACCACTGCAATGAGGGCCATGCTGCATTCACAGGTCTTGAAAGGCTTAGAGAGTACGTACAGGAAGAGCATCTTTCATTTAATGAAGCCCTTGAAGTAGTGAGGTCTTCTTCACTTTTTACTACGCATACTCCTGTCCCTGCAGGCCATGATTCATTTTCGGAAGATCTTCTCAGAGAGTATATTCCTCACATTCCTGAAAGACTCAAAATCTCATGGGAAACCATGATGTCTCTTGGCAAGATAGATCCAAACAATCCAAATGAAAGGTTTTCCATGAGTAACCTTGCCGCCAATCTGTCACAAGAGATTAATGGTGTCAGCATGCTTCATGGAGAAGTCAGTCGTGAAATATTTGCTCCCTTATGGCCAGGCTATCTTCCTCAGGAGCTTCATGTAAGCTATGTGACAAACGGGGTTCACTATCCTTCATGGGCTGCAAGGGAATGGAAAAGGATATACGAAGATGTTTTTGGACAGAGATTTATCCGGCATATATATGAAAAGAGTTGCTTTGAAGGAATATACAAAGTTTCTGACGAAGACATTTGGGATACAAGAAACAGATTGAGAGAGAGGCTTATAACACTAATTAGACATACTCTTTCTGAACCTGCCACTACTGCTCATTACAGACCCAAACAAATTGTAACAATAAAAGAGACACTCAGGTCAGATGTGCTTACAATTGGATTTGCCAGAAGATTTGCAACTTATAAGAGAGCGTCTTTGCTTTTCAGAGATTTGGACAGACTGGCGGAAATCGTTAATAATGAAGAGCAACCTGTTCAGTTTCTTTTTGCAGGCAAAGCGCATCCGGCAGACAAAGCCGGTCAGGATATTATTAAGAAGATTGTTGAAGTATCACTTATGCCTCAATTTATTGGAAAAATCGTATTTATTCCCGGCTATGACATGGCATTGGCAAAAACGCTTGTACAGGGAGTAGATGTTTGGATGAATACTCCGGTAAGACCTCTTGAAGCTTCTGGTACAAGTGGACAGAAAGCAGCCATGAATGGTGTCATGCATTTTTCTGTTCTCGATGGATGGTGGGTAGAGGGCTATCAAGAAGGAGCAGGATGGGCACTGCCTCTCGACAATACTTATGACGACCAGTCTCTTCAGGATGAGCTTGACGCTGCCAATATCTATAATATACTTGAATCTGAAATAATCCCTTTGTTCTATAAAAGAGAAAAGAAAAATGAGCTTCCGATTGAATGGATTCAGTGTATAAAGAACACGATAGCCAAAGTGGCCTCTAATTTTACAACCCACAGAATGATTGAGGACTACCAACATAAATTTTATATTCCTCTTTATGAAAGAAATAATAAAATTATTGAGAATGATTTTGCTTTAGCAAAAGAGCTATCTTTTTGGAAAAAGAGGGTAAGAAGAGAATGGCCTTTGATTGAAGTCAAAAGCTATATAAAACCGGAAAGCTCAAAAGAGGAGATATCAAAAGGTAATGAATACTATGCCGAAGTTGAGTTGATAATCGGAGACTTAAAGCCCGAAGAGATAGGTGTAGAGATGGTATTTGCTTCAAAAGACAAAAATAACCGTATGAGATTCTTAAAAAAATATGATTTTGATCTCGTGAGTTTTGAGGATGGAATTGTCAAATATAAGTGTATAATGATGCCTGAAACTGCCGGAGTTTATAATTTTGCTGGACGTATTTATGCAAAGCACCCTGATTTACCTCACAGACAGGATTTTGATTTAGTAAAATGGTTATAGGGACTACAGGATTTTTTGATGGTGTTCACAGAGGACACCAAGCTGTAATAAGCAAAGTATATTCGTTGGCAAAAGAGTGTTGTGGACGAAGCGTTGTTGTGACCTTCTGGCCTCATCCCAGAGCTGTTTTACAGCAAGATGCTGCTAAGTTCAGGTTGCTTACATCACTGGATGAAAAACGTAAACTGATAAAAAGTTTGGGTATAGATGAAGTAGTTGTTCTTCCTTTTAATAAAGAGTTTGCAAAACAGAGTACCGAAGAATTTTTCAAGACTTATCTTGTGGACATGCTTGGAATAGAGACTTTGGTAGTAGGTTACGACCACCATGTGGGAAATGATATTAATCAGACTCAGGAAGAGATGTTCAGAATTGCAAGAATGTTGGGAATAACCCCTGTAAGGATAGAGGAGTGTAAAACTGATGCAGTTAATTCAAAAATAAGTTCTACTAAAATAAGGGAATTTATCAGACAAGGAATGATTGAAGAAGCCAATATTTTACTTGGATATAGATATGGACTTGAAGGAGTTGTGGTTGAAGGACAGAGATTAGGGCGCAAATTGGGTTTTCCGACTGCCAATATTAAATTGTACGAACCCTTAAAGCTAATTCCTGCTGACGGAGTTTATATTGTTTGGGTCGAGTATTCTGGGAAAACATACAGAGGCATTACTAACATCGGTACAAGACCTACTATCGGAGAAAACAACGAAATAACTATCGAGACTCACTTGCTCGATTTTAACGAAGATATTTATGGGCTCTCTATTAAGATTGAATTTGCTGCAAGATTGAGGAATGAAAAGCGATTTGAATCGATAGAACAGTTGAAAGAGCAGATTGGTAAAGACAAGGAAAATTGTTACAAACTCATGCCTGAAATTAATGTTAAATTAAGATAATTTAAGAAGATATATAATTATAGAATATTAGTTTTATAAATAAATTTTATTATCTTTGCATTAAAGAGGCCTGTTTACGCAGGATGCT
>JAHDRO010000034.1 GCA_018433265.1 Bacteroidales bacterium | reverse complement strand
TCACTGGGTGGATGCAGCCTCTTTTACCGATATGCTAGCAATATCACAGATGACTCCTGGGCCAATAGGCATAAACAGTGCGACATATGTAGGATACTCTGTTACCGGCAATGCTTTTGGATCTGCAATTGCAACCATCGCGGTATCTCTTCCGTCTTTTATTATTATTCTCACAATTGCACATTTTTATGTCCAATTCAAAAAAAATGTCTTGTTTGAATCTGCTCTGAATGGTATTAAACCGGTAGTTCTCGGATTAATCGGAGCAGCTGCGACTCTTTTGGTCACAAAAGAAACTTTTATAGACTGGAAAAGTTGGATAATTTTTGGTATTGCATTTGCTTTGACCCAGTGGGGCAAGTTCAATCCGATTTATGTGATACTATTGGCGGGTCTTGCAGGTTATTTAATTTACTAAAATATACTTAAAATAAGTAAGAAATGAAAAAGTTATTAATTACAATTATTGTCCTAACCTCGACATTTTTCACGTCATTGGGACAGGAACCTAAATATACTCCTCTTTACTATCACAGAAGCTCTCTATTTGAATCGCTTCCAATTAATAAATCTGATATTATCTTCCTTGGTAATAGTATTATTCATTATTGTGAATGGGCTGAATTATTCGATAACCCCCATGTAAAGAACAGAGGCATAAGTGGTGATATAGTTCAAGGTGTTTATGACAGGCTCGATCCAATAATTAAGGGGCAGCCAAAAAAGATTTTTATCATGATTGGCGTCAATAATTTGTCAAGGGATTACACTGTAGATTCTACATATATGGGACTTGTCAAAATTGTAGACAAGCTCTCAAAAGAGTGTCCTTATACCAAGCTCTATATACAAAGCGCATTGCCTGTTAACAGCACTTTCAGCAATTACTCTAAACACAGAACAAGAGGTGAGGAGATAAAAAAGTATAACACTATGGTTGAAAAGATGTGTCAGGAGAAGGGTATTACTTTTATCAATTTATACCCTCTTTTCAAGTGTAAGGATAGTGACGAGCTTGATCCTGAGTTTACTAGGGATGGGCTTCATATTAATGGTGATGGTTATTTGGTTTGGAGGGATGCTATTAAAAAATACGTTAAATAGTATGCAAAAATATGAGGTTATCTAAAAAGTAGGCAGCTTCTATTTTTATATGTGGTAGTCTATTACGCATATAAATCGGCGCTTTCGCCACGGGAATCTCAACTAAAGCAACATCTATTTTTTAGCTTATTTTCTGAAGTTTTTTCGGAAAAAGGCTGAGGACCGTTCAACGACCGGAGGGAGGCGTTCCGCAAGCCCCGATAAAAACAAAGAAAATAGCGTTAAAAAAACAGCGTTGCTTTAGTTGAGATTCCCGTGGCGAAACTTTTCTAATATGTTTTTATTGCCCCACTGCTCAAGCAAGCTTGGCAGAATGCAGGGATTGCCTCGCTTAAGCTTGGCAGTAGGGCAAGAAAAAACCAGCGCATTTCTGCACCGGCTTTTTCTTTGGGTGGAAGATGGGATTCGAACCCACGACCCCTAGTGCCACAAACTAGTGCTCTAACCAGCTGAGCTACAACCACCATATAGCCCATAATTCATACGGGGTTGCAAAGTTAGCTAAAAAAATCAAATAAAGTATTAACAGTCGAAAAATAGTGCCAGTTTCAGATCTTAAGCAAAATGTATCAAATCGACACAATAGATTATTCAAATATTTCTTACTTTTGCCAAATTAAATTGTTTATATAATATTTTTTTGACATATGGCTCGCGAAATTAAATTCTCTCTGTTATACAGAGATATGTGGCAATCATCAGGTAAATATGTCCCGATGGTACACCAGCTAAAACAGATTGCTCCTGTCATCATCGAAATGGGTTGCTTCGACCGGGTTGAGACAAATGGTGGTGCTTTTGAACAAGTTAATCTTCTCTTTGGTGAAAATCCCAATAAAGCTGTAAGAGAGTGGACTGCTCCATTTAATAAAGCCGGCATTCAGACTCATATGCTCGAACGCGGCCTCAACGCACTTCGCATGAATCCTGTTCCTGCTGATGTTCGTGAACTTATGTACAAAGTCAAGGCTAAACAAGGAACTAATATATCACGTTCTTTCTGCGGACTAAATGATCCGAGAAACTTGGAACTGTCTGTAAAATATGCAAAAAGTGGAGGGATGATTTCTCAGGTTGCTTTAAGTATCACTCATTCTCCTGTTCATACTGTTGAATATTATATGGATTTGGTTGACAAAGTCGTAGAGTTCGGTGCTGATGAAATTTGCTTGAAAGATATGGCAGGCATCGGTCGTCCGGCGTTTCTCGGAAGATTGACCAAGTCTATTAAGGATAAATATCCAAAAATGATAGTCCAATATCATGGTCATAGCGGCCCCGGTTTTTCTGTCGCCTCAATGCTCGAAGTTGCACGCGCAGGAGCAGATTATATTGACGTAGCTATGGAGCCTCTGTCCTGGGGAATGGTCCATCCTGATGTCATAACAATTCAGGCAATGCTTAAAGATGCCGGATTCCTGGTCAAAGATATCAACATGAATGCCTATATGGAGGCAAGGAGTCTTACCCAGTCATTCATTGACGATTATCTGGGATATTTTATTGATCCAGGTAATAAAGTCAGCACATCTTTACTGGTGGGTTGCGGACTTCCGGGTGGAATGATGGGATCTATGATGGCAGACCTTAAAGGGTTCCAAGGTGCAATTAATGTTTCACTTAGAAATCAAGACAAAAAGGAACTTAAACTCGACGAGCTTGTGGTTATGCTTTTCCAGGAGGTCGAATATGTTTGGCCTCGTTTAGGTTACCCTCCTCTCGTGACTCCGTTCAGCCAGTATGTCAAGAATACCGCACTGATGAACCTTATGCATATTCTTAAAGGTGAACCAAGATGGTCAACAATAGACAAGGATACATGGAACATGATTCTTGGCAAAACCGGCAAATTGCCTGGTGAACTTGCTCCAGAGATCAAGCAACTTGCAAAAGAAAGAGGAATGGAATTTTATGATGGCAATCCACAAGATGCATTTCCAAACGAACTTGATCGCTTCAGAAAAGAGATGAAGGAAAATAATTGGGATTTTGGTGAAGATGATGAAGAGTTATTTGAATTTGCTATGCACGAAAGGCAGTATAGAGATTACAAGAGCGGAGTTGCAAAACAGCGTTTCAATGCAGAACTCGAAGCAGCCAGGGCAAAAGCTAATGCTCCAATCGTTGTTACCAGGCCTGTTGTAGAATTGCCTAAGGTGGATGTCGAGAAAATTCTTGCTACTTATCCGAATGCAAAACCTGTTCAATCAACTGTCAAGGGTCAACTTATATGGCAATATGACATGATTGACAAGTCGTCTGCTCCTAATATAGGTGAAAAGGTTAAAGCCGGCAAGCCAATGTGCTTCGTTCAAGCCTTTTACGGATTGGAAGCAATTAAACCGGCCTTTGACGGCAAAATAGTTGCAATATGCGCCAAACATGGTGAAACTGTACAAAAAGGAGAAATAATCGCTTTTATAGAATAATTAATATTACTTACCCAATTTTTTAAAAAAGGAAAAATTTTAAAATTTTTCCTTTTTTTAATGCAACGAAAATGCATTAAAATGCATCTATAAAATGATTGGCAAATAAAGTAACTATATGCTGAATATTATGCTTTAGAGCCCATCAGAGGTGAGGTACGTGGATTGAAGACATATAAGGTGCTTGTGATCTGTAGTTTGGGTAGCAGCAAACAAAGGTGAACAAAAATCTAAAATATGTGGAATATTCAACTAGCCTGCATCGACGAAGGGAAGTTCCTTTTTCTAATTCTAACAGTATAATATTCGACAAATTGCAGTGACCTAGGAGGGATTCAAACCCCCGACCTTCAGAACCGGAATCTGACGTTCTATTCAACT
>JAHDRO010000187.1 GCA_018433265.1 Bacteroidales bacterium | reverse complement strand
TTTTTAATGTTAATAAACTATATTTGCTGCAGTGTATGAGTGATGTTATAGAAGAAGCGGTAGATTTCGTAGGACAAGAGTCTAATAAAGAGCTTATTAAATGGGTAAATAGTTCAGAAAACGGATCTCTTGTTGTAGAAGGATTATGCTGTTCGGCCAAATCTTTAGCCATGGCATCTGCCATGAAAAGAGGGATTCATATGGTTATTTTAAACAGCAGAGAAGATGCGGTTTATTTTGCTTCAGATCTTTCTGCTCTTTTAGATAGTGAAAGTGTTTATTTTTTCCCATCTTCAGTTAATACAGCTCTTAGAAATAAACATTACGACTCTTCGTCTCAGGTTCAAAGAACTGCGGCTATCAAAGCATTGAGTTCTTATTCAGATAATAGTACTAATAATAACGGGCGAGTTATTCTTGTTGGGTATCCTGAATCCTTCTCAGAAAAAGTAGTTAATAAGAAAAAACTTAAATCAAATATTTTAAAAATTTCTACTGGGGACGCCCTTTCACATGAGTTTGTAAAAGAAACGCTCCAACTCAATTCTTTTAGAAGGGTTGATTTTGTGCAAGAACCTGGAGAATATGCACTAAGGGGTAGTATTATAGATCTATTTTCATTTTCAGACAGTAAGCCATACAGACTGGATTTTTTCGGCGACCAGATTGAAAGCATAAAAATTTTCGATATTGACACTCAAAGGTCTTTAGAGGAGATACAAAGCGTAGAGATTTATCCTAATATATATGAGGGGACAGAATCAGAAGAATTAATAGATATTTTTTCTTTCACAGGAAACGACTCTTTTTTATGGTTTTGTGATTATGATTTTTTTGCTCAAAAGTTAGAATTTTTAGAATATCTGACAAAGCAAAAAAAAATTTTTTTATCATCAGTATCTTCAAATATTTCATGTGATAAAAAAATCGTTTATAAGACTGTCCCACAACCGGTATTTAATAAAAATTTCGAACTGCTTGCAAGAGAAATCAAAGAAAGGCAGAACGCTGGTTACAAAGTTTATATATTAAGTGATAACTCTCATCAAATTGACAGACTCAGGAGCATTTTTTCTTCTTCCTTTTCAGATGATAAGGTGATTTTTCTGACTAAATCCATATCTCTTCATGAAGGATTTATTGATCATATAGCTAAACTATGTATCTTTTCAGATCATCAGATTTTTGAAAGATATCACAGGGTAAAGCCTAACAGAAGTGTTGAGAGAAGTGAAA
>JAHDRO010000116.1 GCA_018433265.1 Bacteroidales bacterium | reverse complement strand
GATTGGCATCAAGGCAGCGCCTGCAAAAGATTGGGCTCGGTATTCGCTTAGAAATAGAGTTTTACTGTGAGGTGTAGGTTGAAATGCAGGAAGATATAGCAGAGATGATATTCTATCTCCAAGTGCAGTTCTGTTGGACAGGGTAACATCAGCAATCCATCCGAGAGTGAATTTTTTACTTAATGGGATATAAGATTCAAAGTATGCTCTTATACTCATAGAGTTATGTGTTTTTTTTGATATTGGTTGAGCATCAATAATGGTGCTACCGGGTCGGTAATCTTCTCTAAGATGTGTATATCTGAGAGAAATTTTGTAGGTGCTTCCGTCTGTGGGATAGAGTCTATAATTTGTTGTGTTTTTTTCTATGTAAAAGGATGGAGAAAGATACGTCAGTTCAGTCTTGTCAGGTATATCGTAAGATGTAAAGTTATCTATGTGATAATATTCATAATTATTTTCACCTGCTGTCAATGTCAACTTTGCCAAAAGATTTTCATAAAGATTCACGGGAGTTGCAATGCTTGCGGTAACGAAAGTTTCACCTTCTTGAGCATTACTTGAAGGGACTCTGTGGGAGAAGAAATTAGTCTGATTTGCTCCAAAATAGTCGAAACGGTGTGTTACAAACTGTAATTCATAAAAAGCAAAGGGTCTTACAGAAAAATCCTGTCTGAAGTAACCATTAAATCCAGCATAAAATCTTCCAAAATTAACATCTGTTGCCACTCTCCACGGCATTCCCGTGAATTTTCGGTACTCTATTCCAAGGTAACCCTGATTGAGGGACGAAGATGAAATATTGCCTCCAACAGCAATTTTTATTGGAGGAGCTTCGGATACCTGAAGATTGACATTAAAAACGGAATCTTTGCTGAGTGTGGCTGTAGGAAAGAATTTTTTTACGTTTCCACTTGCAGTTATTCTGTAGTATCCTCTTTTGAACTGCTCAAAGTCAAAGTGCCTTGTTTGGTTTTCTCGGAATGTTTTGTCTATGAAATCTTTGGCACTGTATTTTAGAGAGTCTTTAATTATAACTTTTTCAAATATCAGGGGGATGCATTTGGTTCTGAAATCAAGACGTTTCTGAAGAAGTTCTTCTGCACTCCTTCTTCTTTGTACCTTTTGTTTGATTTCAGGCATTAATTTCATCATATTGAAATAACCGGCCTGAATAAGCTGATCTATTTTGTCAAAATCCAGGAGATCAACGTCTTCAAATTTCAAATCAAGTAATATGCCCCTATCTTCAGGAATATTATAGTTTGTCTCAACTGTAAGCATTGCTTCCAATTGAGAAAGCACATCATCGGGTTTGGGAACGGTGACGAACTGAGAAGCACATTTAATCCCGATTAAATAATCCGGATTAAAATCCTTAACCATTACGTCCCAAGGAAAATTATTATAAAGTCCACCATCAAAATAGAGCACTGAATCGATCATAATAGGCTGGAAAACTAGCGGGAATGTCATAGATGCCCTGACTGCCGATCCTAAGTCACCTTTGCTGAATGCCACAGGGGACTTACGAGAAACATCTGCCCCTACACATCTGTAGGGAACCATAAGACTGTCGAAATTGTATTTTGCAGTAGCCGCAGGAGAGGCAAATATTTGCATTACAGCCAGGTCCATAGGATAGGGAGCTATAATACTTGAAGGGAAGTTAATAGAAAGTTTTTTCCCTTCACTGTTAATACTGGCAGTGAGTTTTATCATTTCCGGAGTAGGATCTCTTCTATATATGTAAGAGGCAAACATTGGTTCCGGTTCTCCGTTATACCAGGATTCAAATTCCTTGGACTTAAACAGTTTGATCATCTCATCTGGTGAAAGCCCTATTGAATATAGAGCTCCAACTATTGCACCCATTGATGTTCCTGCTACATAATCTATGGGGATGCCGTTGTCTTCCAAAGCTTTGATAGCACCGACATGCGAAAGTCCCTTAGCACCACCACCACTTAATACCAATCCCACACTTTGAGCAGAAGCAGCAAGAGCTGATACTGACAGAAGTATTATTATTACAATTTTTTTAATTTGCATAATCTTACCTTTTAAGGTATTTTTGTAGGGATGTACAAAGGTATAAAAAATCGTATAATAATTCAGATAAAATTATGAAGGCAAACATTTTCAATACATTGATAATTATTTCATTAGTACTTTTCTCATGCAAAGGTAACAAGGGTACCCAGCAACAGGAAAATAAATTAGAAACAAAAGATACTGTAAAAATGACTGCAACACTTGCATTTGATCCCTCAACTTTAGGGGAAGAACCTGTTTTTGACATTAATACAACATTAGGGACAATAAGAGTTAAACTCTACAAAGAGACTCCAAAGCATAGAGATATTGTTGTAAAGCTTGCTTCTGAACATTTTTATGACAATATTCTATTTCACAGAGTTATTAATGGTTTTATGATTCAGGCTGGTGACCCGTTGACAAAAGACACTCTTAATGCTGATAAATTTGGTACAGGAGGGCCTGGCTATACAATCCCGGCAGAGATCAACCCGAAGTTTAAACATAAAAAGGGGGCATTGGCAGCTGCCAGAAGAGGAGATGCGAGCAATCCTGAGAAAGAATCTTCAGGTTCACAGTTCTATATTGTTCAGGATCCAAAAGCTTGCAGCCAGCTTGATGGCCAATATACAATCTTTGGTGAGACAGTCAGCGGTTTGGATGTTATTGATAAAATTGCAGCAACCCCTACCGACAAAAGAGACAGACCTCTTACTGACATTAGAATATTGAGCGTTGTGCCAGTTATAGAAAACAAGCCAGCTGCCAAATAATTACATATCTTTCTCTGTCATAAGTTCCTTCATTCTTTTTGCCATTTTGGAGGCAAAGACAAAATTGTTTAATTTCTCGTTGTTTGATGAGAGTATGTTGTTTTTATCACCTTCCCAGACAAGTTCTCCTTCGTGTATAAATCCAACCTGATCGCCAATTCCCATTACCGAGTTCATATCATGAGTATTGACAATTGTTGTTATGTTATACTCTTTGGTTATCTCATATATAAGCTGGTCTATTAAAATGGCAGTTGTTGGATCAAGACCAGAATTGGGTTCATCACAAAACAGATATTTAGGATTAAGAGCTATGGCTCTCGCTATTCCGACTCTTTTTTGCATACCTCCACTTATCTCACTTGGGTAGAGATGGTTGACATTTACAAGATTAACTCTATTAAGACAAAAATTGACTCTTTCAAGTTTTTCTTCACTACTCCAATGTGTAAAGAAATTCATTGGAAACATTACATTCTCTTCAACTGTTGCAAAATCTAACAGAGCACCACCCTGAAACAACATCCCAATCTCTTTTCTAATTTCTCTCTTATCATTAAAATTAAGTTTGTTATATAGAGTATCTCCAAACCAAACCTCTCCTTCATCAGGTTCATATAGCCCAACAATTGATTTTAGCAATACAGTTTTACCTGAACCGCTGGCACCTATGATAAGCGAACAGTTTCCCGGTTCAAAGCTTATTGAAACATTTTTGAGGACCTGCGTGTCACCAAATTTCTTACAAAGGTTTACTGTACGAATCATTTATATTATGTATCAGTTTAACATT
>JAHDRO010000367.1 GCA_018433265.1 Bacteroidales bacterium | reverse complement strand
GGACAATATTACATTCGAATTTCGGATCATTGCAAACCGGTTTTACCAGACGAACTCAGCCGACTCTTTACCGACAAACCTGCATTTATCTGGGAAACAAAGATTGTTCAAAAAATTACCATTGACGAATGTGATCAAGCTAAATTAAACCAGTTCGAAAGCGACATTAAGAAGGCAAAAAGGGTAAGCGATTTTGTCAAAGAAAAATCGATAAAAGAATTGTTATTGTATTACCAAATGTATGATGGAATTTTTTTGACCAATTTAGGAATTCTATGGATAGGGACGAGCCAACAACGTGCAAAATTATTGTATGCTCCAGTGGTACAATTTATTAAATATAACAATAATGGAAATAAAGTAAAAAAAGAAGTTTGGGATGATTTTTCAATGAATCCTAAAGAACTTTTCCAAAGTATGTGGGAAAAAATACCAGAGTGGAAAGAAGGAATAGAAATTTCAGGAGGAATTTTTGGCAGAGAGAAAATCTATAATTATCACGAAGATATTGTTAGGGAATTATTTGCAAATGCATTGGTTCACAGGCCTTATACAACGCGTGGGGATGTTTTTATAAATTTATATCCTGACAGGTTAGAAATCCATAATCCGGGTTTATTGCCATTAGGGGTTACTCCCAATAATATTTTGCATCAATCTGTCAGAAGAAATGACCATTTATCAAAAATATTTTACGATTTAAACCTGATGGAAAGAGAAGGCAGTGGTTATGATAAGATTTACGAAATACAATTGAGTGAAGCCAAACAACTGCCGATAGTGGAAGAAAAAGATGACAGAGTTATTGTTACCATTTACAATCAGATTAAAGATCCAAATATTATACTGTTAATCGATAATATTAAACAACGTTACCAACTCAATCAAAAGGAAATCATATGTTTAGGAATAATAGCTCAACATAAAAATATCATAGCAACTGAATTTGCGCGCCAAATTCAAAGTAAGGACGATAAACAAATTAAGCACTGGTTGGGTAATTTGCTAAGTTATGAAATTGTGTTAACTAAAGGGCGAACAAAAGGAATGCAATATTATCTCAATCCAAACATCACCAAAGATACATCATTGGGAAAGACTGATCTTTCAGGAATAGAAGAACATCGTTTAAAAAGCCTTTTACTGGAAGATATCGAAAAATATCCAAACTCGTCGATTGAAGAAATTCACAATAGAATAGGAAAAGAAATACCAATAAGAAAATTGAGAACATGTTTGTATCGTGCCGTGAAGAATGATGAATTACAAACAATAGGCGGGAAAAAATATCGGAAATATTTTATTGACAAAAATAAGGAGTAAAAAATGATTGATTATTATTGACAATGCAAATAAAAAACATTACCATATTGACAATCAATGTATTTTATTGACAAAAATAAGGGGTAATATTAATTTGTATCGGCAAAAAATGAAATAAACAATCAAATTGGGGTAACCAAACGGATGCATCAAAATACCGACATCCAAAATATTTGGCAACGCACCATCATAATTTCCAGTTGGCAATTGGTGGGTTGAAACGGACAATTTGTTACTTTTACCTTTTGATAGTTCAAGACAAACAATGAAACAATATCTCTCGCTTCTCCAGCATATCATGGACCATGGAATTCTCAAAGGAGACCGCACCGGCACCGGAACTAAAAGTGTGTTTGGCTATCAGATGCGGTTTGACCTTGAAGAAGGGTTCCCTCTTCTTACAACCAAAAAACTTCATCTAAAGTCCATTATATACGAATTATTGTGGTTTTTGAGAGGAGACACAAATATTAATTATCTTCATGAACATGGCGTGACAATTTGGGATGAATGGGCCGGCCAGGATGGAGAGCTTGGACCTGTTTACGGACACCAATGGCGTTCCTGGCCGGCCCCCGATGGCAAAAGCATAGATCAGATATCTTTGTTAATAGAAGGGATCAAAACTAATCCGGATTCGCGCAGGCATATTGTTTCTGCCTGGAACCCCGCAGAAATTGATAAAATGGCATTACCCCCATGTCATGCTCTTTTTCAGTTTTACGTAGCAAACGGTAAATTAAGCTGCCAGCTTTATCAGAGAAGTGCAGATGTTTTTCTCGGAGTTCCTTTTAACATAGCATCATACGCCTTGCTCACAATGATGGTTGCACAAGTATGCAGATTGAAACCCGGAGAATTTATACATTCATTCGGAGACACTCACATTTATACCAACCACTTTGAACAGGTAAAAGAACAACTTTCACGCATCCCCCGACCTCTGCCCAAAATGTTAATAAATCCCGACGTGAAGGATATTTTTAACTTCAGGTATGAAGACTTCAAACTTGAAGGTTATGATCCCTACCCTTCCATAAAAGCCCCTATAGCAATTTGAATGACATGACTACAACTAAACCTCAAATATCTATTATTGTAGCACTTGCAGAGAACAGAGCAATTGGCAGGGACAACAATTTGTTATGGCACATTTCCGAAGATTTGCGCAACTTTAAGAAAATTACAAATGGACATACTGTTATTATGGGAAGAAAAACATGGGAATCCCTTGGCAGGCCTCTTCCCAATCGAAGAAATATTGTTGTAAGCAGAAATATGTCAAACAATCTTGCAAACAGCATTCCAGGAGTAGAATTTTACCCCTCAATTAATGAAGCCATAGAGGCAGCCTCTGCAAGTACAGAAAAACATCCTGACTCTTTAGACGAAATTTTTATCATAGGAGGAGGAGAAATTTATCGCGAAACAATTCCAATTGCTTCAAAAATATATCTTACACTTGTCCACACGATTATTAATGATGCTGATACTTTCTTTCCAAAATTAAATCCATCCGAATGGCATGAAATTCACAGAGAATCATTTGATTATGGAGAAAAATATGAACACCCTTTTGAATTTGTTGTCCTTGAACGCAATAGTGTAAAATAATTTAACTGCAGTTTGTTTCACAATTCTCGGCAGATTGACCATATTCGACTTGGATGGTTGCATGTTCTATGTCAAATCTGTCATGCAATTCATGCTGTATTTTGATAATAAAGTCTGTATCGGTTCCAACCCTGGTCAGAAGATGTACAGTAAGGGCTGCCTCTGTAGTACTCAATGCCCAAATATGTAAATCGTGAATACCGGCAACTTCCGGAAGACTTTCAAGAAAACGGCGGACCTCTTTAATGTTTATGTTGTCAGGAACCGCATCAAGCGCCAGATTGACCGAGTCAACGAGCAAATGATACGAGCTGTACAAAATCACAATTATAATAATAAAAGAGACAATGGAATCAATCCAGAATACACCTGTAAGTGAAATAATAATCCCCGATACTACTACTCCAAATGACACAAGAGCATCTACTACAAAGTGAACAAATGCACTTCTAATATTAAGGTCACGCTTTTTGCTCTTCATAAATAATCCGGCAGTCAATCCATTGATAATTATTCCTATCGCCGCAACAATAATTACATTGAGAGAGTCAACTTCAGCAGGTTTCTTCAGTCTCCCTACAGTCTCAATAAGAATGAACACAACTGCAACCCACAACAAAAGAGTATTCAATAGAGCAATAAGAATGGTAGAGCGACGAAATCCATACGTGAACTTCAAAGTGGGCTTTCTTTGGGAAATAATGACAGCAATCCAGGAAAAGACCAAAGCCAAAACATCACTAAAGTTATGGCCTGCATCAGCTATCAGCGCCATTGAATTTGACAATAATCCGTAAATTATCTCAACAGCTATAAATATTACGTTGAGAATAATGCCCCATTTAAAGGCACGGCCAGGATTATCATGAATTTGTATATGGTCATGTTCCATGAAATAATCATTTTTAATCTCATTTTTTTCAATATATAAAACAAAATTGGGTACTCTTTTGTTATGTATATAAAATCAATTTTAATGAAACATTTATTTACAATTCTATTTTTTATTGCTACAGTTCCATGTTTAGCTGTAGCACAAAATAACAACAAATTGTCTAACAATAAAAACAATATCAATATGAAAACAATAAGCACATTAGAATTTCCAGAACTTCCATATTCAACAGACGCTCTTGAACCTTTTATTGACAAACAGACTGTTGAAATTCATTATGGTAAACACCAGAAAACCTATTTTGACAATTTCATGGCAGCAGTTAAAGGGACAGATGCCGAAAACCTCACAATTCTCGAACTCTTCAAGAATATCAGCAAGTACCCTGCTGCCGTAAAAAACAATGGTGGAGGATTTTATAACCACGTACTATATTGGGAAAGCATCAAACCAAACGGCGGAAAGCCATCTGCAAAGCTTACCGATGCCATTAACAAGAGTTTCGGTTCGCTTGACGAATTAAAAAAACAATTTACCGATGCCGGTAAAAATCGTTTTGGAAGTGGTTGGGCATGGCTGTGTGTTGACGAAAAGGGCAACTTGTTTGTCTTTTCAACTGCAAATCAAGAGAGTCCTTTAATGGATGTCGCTGAAAAGCATGGAACTCCTCTTATTGCAATGGATGTATGGGAACATGCCTACTATCTCAAATATCAAAACAAAAGAGCAGACTATATAGAGGCTTTCTGGCAGATAATCAATTGGGAAGTTGTTTCTCAAAAGTACGAAGCACTGGTTAAATAACCGGATTGCCCGTTAACTCATTGAGTGAGCTCACTGATAATGTCCGCCGCGCTTTCTTCAGTAGTAACCATTGACGCAATTTGACCTATCTCGAGCTCGCCTTCTTGAAGATCACACTCGAAAATACCTTTTTTGTCACGACCTTTACCAAGCAATCTCAAAAGTTCCTCTTTAGAAGCGCCCTTGTTTTCAGCTTCTTCAACAGCTTTAGAAAAATCGTTCTCTGCAAGCCTTGTAGGAACGATTTTTTTTAGAAGCAATTTTGTCCCTCCCTCTCCAATAGCCCTGCACCTCTCTTTAAAAAGAGGGTGAGCCGAACTCTCTGTACAAAGTGCAAACCGAGTACCTATCTGCACCCCTTCTGCGCCCAGAACAAAGGCAGCCTCATAACTTTGACGAGTAGCAACCCCTCCTGCAGCAATAAGCGGAATATCTATAGCCCGTCTGACATTTGGTATAAGACAAAATGTGGTGGTCTCTTCTCTACCATTATGACCCCCCGCTTCAAAACCTTCAGCAACTACAGCATCTACCCCAGCCTCCTGGCTTTTAACTGCAAAAACAGTACTGGAGACAACGTGTACTACTTTAATCCCTTTATCTTTTAAAAAATGTGTCCATTTTTTAGGGCTGCCGGCAGAAGTAAAAACAATTGGTACTTGTTCTTCAACAATGATATCCATAATCTCCTCAATTTGAGGATAGATAAGAGGCACATTTACTCCAAAAGGCTTTTTTGTGGCTGCCTTGCAACTCTTGATATGATGTCTGAGATTGTCAGGATG
>JAHDRO010000043.1 GCA_018433265.1 Bacteroidales bacterium | reverse complement strand
CCGGATTTAGACTTGCAGGAGACGTTCTGTTTGATGAGGTTGCACCCAAGGCTTCTTTCATTACCCCCGTTCCGGGGGGAGTTGGTCCCATGACAATTATTTCTTTACTCAAAAACACCTTAAAAGCCTCAGGTAATTGATATCTCTGAAAGTCTATTTTTTTGCATTATCACTTTCTGCTCTTTTTGCCTCTTCGCTTTCACCAACTTTTCTTGCTTTTGTTGCAATTCCGTTACCGAAATGATAGAGGAAACTTATGGATATTTCTCTGCTTTTCCATTGTGATTTAAATCTATAATTTTCAATTATGTCTGTTGCAAGAACTGCACGGCTGTTTTGAGTAAGAAACAGATCACTACAATTTAATATTAAAGTTCCTCGGTTATTAAGCACTCCCTTTTTAATGCCTAAGGATATATCTCCTTGAGGTTTTACCTTAAAAAAACCATAGGGAATTCCGCTTTGAAATATACCGGATAGCTCAATTTTTGTGTCTTTTGGAAGAGAAAATTCTGCATTCATGTTAATTGACGAGAATAATGATTTTTTTTCATATCCATCTGTTTTACTTTTAACTTGAGCTACCAAAAGGCCAGAATTTATGGTTAACCACTTAGTAACAGGAAGTTCTGTGACATTTAAAACCCCTCCATATAAATTTAGATTTCCAAAATTTTCCCATATCAATAGTTTTTCACCTGTTACAGAGTTAAATTTTGTATTCTGGATGATAGACTTAGTGTTAAATTGTCCATAAAAACCCAAACTGAGAAAATGCTTGTATATTAAAGAAAGACTTGCTTGATGAGTATATTGTGGTAATAAATTTGGATTGCCTTCTACTGCAGTGTTGGCATCGACATATATTCTGAATGGATTGAGTTGACTGAAATTGGGTCTCTGAATTCTTAAATTATAAGTAGCGGCTATAGTTGTATTTTTATTTGGATTGAACCCAAAAAACAGAGTTGGAAATATATCGAGATATTTTTTTGTGTCATTGTATCAGCACTTATCCAGTCACCATCGGAAATAGTGTATTCAGCCCTTATTCCGGCTTTTGCACTCAATTTTGGTCCAAATTGTATTCCTGCTGATATGTATGATGCGACAATATTTTCCTTGTAGTTAAATTTACTACTTAATAAATTGTTTTTTACCTAAACTTTATCAATAAAGTCCTCTCTTTTTAGATTATTGTCAGTTTGACTCTGTGCCCACTTTCCACCGACTTCCAGCATAATTTTATTCAAAACTAATTGTTCATAATCCAACTTTGTTGAGACAATGTTGAGATATTGTCTGGAATAGCTATTAAATATATTTGATGGATCATCAGTTCCTTCTATTACATTGAAATATTTGTTTTCCTGATGACTGTCAGAACCTATGTCATAGTACCCATAATCAGCATTTACTGTAACTTCATGATTATCTTTAAATATATGAGTGTAGTTTAAATTTGTATAAATGTTATTAAAATTACTTTTGCCATCTATTGAAGTATTAATGGTTTTAATTAAAGTTCCGTTTTTGTATAGTTTACTTCCAGTAATGTCATTGTCTGTATTTTCATCATTCTTACGGTTTAAGCCACTGATAATAACACCTATAATATTTTGCTTGTTTATATAATAGTCGTGTGAAACCTTGAAATTGAATCTTTTATTGATATATTTGTTCAATGTTATCCCTTTAAGCATTTGGGCTTCATCCAAATTTGTCACAGAGGTAAACTTATCGTATGACTCATCGAACTTTGGGCTGTAAGTCACTGTTGTGTTGCTCTTATTTCCTCTGTAGGCCAGATTG
>JAHDRO010000402.1 GCA_018433265.1 Bacteroidales bacterium | reverse complement strand
TGTCAATCTTATAAAAATTAATTATCTGATCCATTCTGAGAGTATTTCCTGACTTCGTAAAACGAATTATAACAGGAGGTTTGCGCATTTGTCCTGCTGCGTAAACTTTTGCCTCAGGCTTGCTAATATCAACTATCCTCGAACCAAATAAAATGTCTTTACCAATAACATAGTCAGGAATTTCAAACTTATATCCATTTGTATTACATATCTTTATAAAATGTCCCTGTGCAGGAATTGCAACATGAAAAATTAAAAGCATTAATAATAATCTAATTTTCTTTGCCTTCATTATTATCTAGGTGTAAACTTGTAGCTAATTCGGTATAAATCTCCTTCACTAACAATGTCGTAACTTTCTGGAATATTACGCATAAAGTATTTTGAATTACTTCTGAACCAGGCATCAAAGATTATTACTGGAATATCTTCATCAATATTGAATGTGCCTTCTAGTTTTACCAATTCTATCTCCATTGTGGCAAAAGAAAGCGGATATGATGAAAGTGAAATATTTCCACCCGTTGACTTAGAATCAAGATGCCATTGCTTATTACCATTAGTGCCTGTCTCCCAATCTTGTTTTAAAACAAGTTTCGCGCTAAACTTCTGTGCAGGAGCGAATACTTTCCCTTTTCTTATATTATCTCCTTCAGCGACAAATCTTAATAAAGAATCACTCGGAGAAAAAAATCTCGTTGTTTTTCCAACACCATAATCTGCGATTACAGTATCTGTTGTATTAAATTTCAATAAATCAGCCAATCTTAAAACATCTCCTCCGGGTGTGTTAGCATAACATCCAAAAGCACTGTTGAAAGACAAGTTCCTAAGGCTTTTCATATAGTTCCCTTTTGAAGAATTGTTTAATACATTAACAACAATGTTACTAGAATAAGTGCCGTCTTTAGCTTTAATGGCCTGATTCATCTGATATCCAAGTCCCCCCAGAAGAGCAGCAGTTTTAAAAAATGAAGACATATCCACAACTGGGTCCTTTACAGTTATGTTAGTAAATGATAATTCTTCATTTACTATACAACTTTTCGGAGTTACCGGCACAAGAGTTAACTTGAGAGTTCTATTATATCCAGCCATGTCTTTTTTCTTAAAAGTCACAGTAAAGATTTTTGATAAAACCGATTTTGGTATAATTAGAGTATTTGAATTGCCTTCATTGATTAAAAAATCTGCCCCAATTGAGAGGTCTCCCTCAACGCTAATTCTTACCTCTGTGTCCATTCTTAATGCTTCTGTAAGACACAGTTCATAAGTTAAAGTTTCTGCCAGATAAGGATTTGTGAAGCGATTCTGTTCAGTCGATTTGAAACTAATAGTAGGGAGTATTATGTCCTTAGTCATATTCAGTATAAACTCCGATTTCAGTTCCGGAATAACTGCATATTCCTGACTCGGACAAATTAAACACTTAATATTTATTAACTCATCATAAATATTTTCATTGAGAATATTTATTTTCAAAAAAGCTTCTTTATCTCCCTTAGCAAATACTATCTCATTAGAAGCAACAGAATAGTGTTCTCCCTCAATGGCAGTTCCGGTAAATCCTATTTTAGCCTTGATTTCTTTTTCTGCCGGCTTTGACAACACTAATTTTACATCATAACTTCCTACATCGGTTTTAACGGTCTCGGTAGATTTCTCAAAAAAAAGCACCGGTGCATACGATCTGGTATCTTCTATTTTTTCACAAGATTGTATAACCAAAAACCCTGCTATCAGAGTTAATAACCCACATAATTTCTTTTTCATCATTTTATAATGTTATTATGCCTATACTAAAACCTGTTGAAAACCAAGATGAAGAACCAATACCAAAAATGTTTCCAGCATATAATCTCGAATATCCAATCATCTTATTCTTACCTAATTTGATGGGAAATGTATATCTAATCTCACCATATGTTTCTATAGTCTTCTTTTTATGATACTCAATGTCAATGTCATAAATGGCCGAATTCAATTCAGAAACTGTAACTAGCGATAAATCTGTTTTGACAGGAAATCCTCCTGCAACATTGAAGTTCAAATCTACATCGTTGTTATTTCTGCTATAAATTGATAAAAATGCATTCGTACCAGCAAAAAACTTACTGACCACATATTCCGATTTTGGTAAATAGTATGTATTTGAAAAATTATTAAACGCAGCATAAGGTTGAATAAACCATTTAATTGATTTTTTATCTGACGTTTGTTTCATAAGCTTGTAAGACAAATAAACATCGGCAACTTTGACCATATACCTGTTTTTATATTTGTAATTTGTAACCCAAGTTTCTGTGGTTTCTCCTGTAATAGGATCTTTAGAACTTTTCAGTTCCTGACGAAACTCATCTGCACCGCCATCTCTAAAAGATCCTTTTAAATTAATGTTATGTATATAATCTTGACTATTTACAACATAGTCTACTACTAAACTGTAATTAAAAGAGTTGTATGAGCCCGGACTTTGTTTTTTGTTTCCAAGAATTTGTTGTTCTTGATATTCAACACCTATTGAACTCAATAATTTTGAGCTGACACCCAAAAAGTTGTATTGGATAGCTACTCCCGGGATATCACTTATAAATTGTCTCTGAAACCCTTTATAGCCTCCAATTTTGCCATCAACATAATTGAGCCCTTTAAAATCATAGTATTTCAAATTTGGATCTGTCTGAACTGTAGTAACATTAGGCATTTTCTCTTTCTCAAATCTGTAAGAACAATTTATGCCCAGAATATTTTTCTGGTTAATAGCATATGTTATTGAAGGAATAATTTTATAGTCTAAAAGATATGACCTTGAACGAGGATCTTTTTGGCGTGACATATCTGCCACTTTATAGTCAACTCCTATGCCGTAGTTAAATCTGCCATTAAGAGCAGTAAATATCATAAAAGAAATTCTAAATCTTTGTGTTTCATAGTCCCCTTCTACACTACTCCCAAATATATAAGGAGAAGAATTGTATGTGTGAAACACGTCTGACCAAGCCCTGTTGAACTCTTTTTCCAAATTAAAACTAAAATCACCTTTTAAATATAATTGATCATTAAACTTGTCAAATCTATCAGTATTAAACTCCAGCCTGTTAAAAGAAGATCCTTCCTGTGCCCTATGAAAATCTCCTGTACTCCTGCTTAAACCAATAGTAGTCAAACTGCTGTTTGAGATTTTATTTATCCCCAATCCAGCTGCATTTTCAGTAATATTCCACTGTTGGTTAAAAATCTGTAATTCTCTTTCTTTTAATTTCACGGGTGCCTCAATTGCAACCGAATCTATTTCCTGACCAACAGCGATGTTTACTGTAGTCATGAAAAACAATACAATTATTATATATATATTCCTCATAGTCTAGTTATTCATCAGTTCAGGTTTATCATATTTTTTTGGAGTAGGATCTAAAACAATCACAAAATCCTCTATACTGTTATTTGAATCCACAAGTTTTAAAACGCCATTTCTGATTATTACTTTACGTTCCAAAGATTCATGAGTATAGCCGCTAGTTGCATTAACGAAAGTATATCCTGCATCAATGACAAAAGGCAATCTCTTTAAATTAATATCAGGACCGGTACCCACATTGTTTTTTAGACACTCTACTCCATCTAGTACCACTCCTACAGGTACTTTCCTGAATCTTTCTCCTGAAGTCTTACCAGGAGCATAAACTTCAGGCCAGCTAGAAATATCCTCATTAGTTTCAAAAATAAATACTCCATTTCCTCCTCCAGTAAGCAAGTTAAGGAACTTTAAAGCTGGGATTGAGTTAGAAATTATCGGCAAAGCTTTGATAATTGGATTACCAGAACCATCAGCATCTTTAACTTCAAAATCAGCATTAGACAAATCAACAGATGTTGAGGCACTTAATCTATGATCTCTGGCACTTCTTGCAGCAATGACAATACTTGTGCTTGGCAAAACTGAATAATCATTTCCATCTCCAGGAAATTTACAGATCTGCCTTGCATATATAAAATCGGGATTATCTTTTGCCGGGTAGGCAGCAGGAGACATAGATTCTGTCAGTGCTAGATATTTACCATCTAAAAACACTGTGTCTTCCGAATTATTAAATATTTCAATGTAGCTGTCTGTTGAGTAATTCTTATTGGCATTATCCTTTGTGCCAGTATAATAAATCTTCGAAATTAAAAGACTTTTCAAGATAACTGCTTCAAGATTCAATGTTATATTAACGTCTGAAAATATTTTATAATTGTTCAAAGCGACATTTAAAAAAACAGTTGCTCTGTCTTCTACCGGCTCAGGATTGGCAATTAACTGCTTATATTCAACACCTGACATTTCCCATTGAGCAATAATATTATATACATCTGGAATAAGATCGTTGACTATAACCTCACCTTGAGCATTTGTTATAAAACGATATTCATTGCTTGAACTTGTCAAAATAACTTCTTTATTGGCAAATTTTACATCTGTTCTAAAATTTGCAGGAAGATTAACTGCAATATGTACTGAATGAATTGGTAAAGGCTCTTCTCTTGTACAAGATATTAATATAATAGAGAGAATAACAGAGTTTAGTATCTGTATTATTTTGTGTTTTTTCATAATCATATTTTAATTAACAGTTCCATACCAAATGAAAAAGTATCCGTATTCCTTTCAGTCAAAGTTCCTGACTTGTTAGTTGACTGATAAGGTGTATAGTAAAAAAGATTGTTTACAAAAAATGAAAAACCTAATGATTTTGATACATCTTTTGATAATCTTGCATTTATAATCCAAATTAAAGGCTGTCTTGTTGCTCCATCATCCTTTGGATCTTTTCTTTGATCAGAAAGAAGTATGCCTTTAATTTTGCAACTAGGATCATCTAACATCTGTTGAGTAATAGGATGATACGATAAATCTGTATCAATCCAACCAATAGGATCTTGTTTTTGATTTGTGGTTTCGGCAGAAGAATACCAAACTATTTGACCTGTCAGTGTAGCTACCATTTTGAGATATGGAATATGAGTAACTGTCCTTATTAAAGTAGAAAACCTTTCGTTTATATTCTTTGATCGTCCGGAAGGATATTCGAGTTTAAAGGGAGGAGTATTTGATCCTCCCTGGCTATAAACAGAACCAGCCGGAATACCCACAGGATTAGAAAAGTTTCTTCCATTGTCCCAATACTTAGACTGTATATAAGCTCCACTCAAGTAAAATGAAGTTCTAAGTACTTTAACTTCACCCAAGTCAAAATCAAACTCAATTCCTCTGTCAATTGAAGCCTCTGTGTTGCCTATTCTGCCTGTAGTAATGAACACTGTATCGACTCTTGCTGGATTGTTCCAGTCAACAAAAGGTTTCATTTCGGGCTTAATGATAAGACCTTTGTTGGCATCATAATATCTGGAATAATATATTTTATATTCTGTAAGATTTCCGAATCCATCCTCCATATAATCATTATAACCAACGACGCTAAATCTCATACCATTCACAAGCTTTATGTCAACACCTAACTCTGTCCTTGAATTTGTCGCGTTTTTAAGTGCATTGTTCCTTTCGACATAATTGACGTTTGTATGATACATGACAAGTTGTTCGTTCCGGCTTGCAGGAAGATATCTTGCTGCTATTCTGTCCGTGTATTTTGGTTCAGGATAAAGATGTGACAACCCAGGAGTTTTGGAATTGAGTCCCCAACCTGCTCTAATCTCTAACCAATTTGAAATATGAATAGAAGAATTGATTCTAGGAGAGAATGATGACACCTGTTCTTCTATTCCGGGTTGAATCAAATTATATCTTAAACCTGCCTGAACTTTAAAAGCAAGACTTTTAGATATTTTCCAGTCAATATTGTCTTCGAAGTAAGCAGAAATCTGATTCAAAGCCGGGATATCATAATAAGGTCTAGGGCGGCCATCGCTGTTTGGCCTTAATGGTTTAGAATCATCGTCGTTGTAATATCCCTTAGCCTTGTTTTCTTCCCATTTATACTCGACTCCCATATTAAATCGTTGACGAAATTTTTCGACATTGGCAGTAAATCCATTAGACACTTTAGCATAGAATGTCCTTGGGCGACCCTCTGTAGTGCCTGACGCCCTGTAGGAATTGGTAATATAAGGGACCTCAAAATAGCCAGAAGTCAAGGATGTTATTACTGGCATTCCACCACCTGCAGCAACAATTATACTATTCTTAGACTCTGTTATAGACTCACTATAACCCAAATAGTACGAAAGTGTACGCATTAATTTTGCATTGACACTAATTTTCCCATTATGACTAAGTCTAAAGTTCATATTTTTCTGAGTAGTTTCAGTGCCTTCAGTAATGACATCAGGATCATCTCCTCTTGAATCTATAAGACTACTAAAAGAGAGTTTAGTAGTTGTATACCAAATTTTACCAATTTTCCTACTATATGAAAGACCTGCAGATATTCTATCGAATGAAGATGTTTTCTGGCGGGGGTCACCCCAGGCCTGCATATAATCCAAGCTAGCATTCAAAGCTCCCTGTTTATTGCCAAGAGTCCAT
>JAHDRO010000010.1 GCA_018433265.1 Bacteroidales bacterium | reverse complement strand
TTTGATAAATGAATGTTGGTGCGCCTTTGTATTCAGACTTTTTACCTAATATTTCTCCAATCGCAGTAACTAGGGCCTTTCTCTCACCGCCAGTACGATTAAAATCAATTTTCATGCTACATACCGCCTTTCTTATTTGGTAGTACCATATATCACTCTAACGCTACACAATAGCAAGTTATTTCTGTGCAAAAATGCATTTAAAACTTGCTCTATCAATCTAATTCATCAGTGGATGTGGCTGCCACGTTAAATGGAATCTTCTCTTTTTCACGAATAACATAGACATCTTTATCTGTTCCAACCTGCTCAATGTAACGCTTCACAATAACATCACAGTACTTTTCATCCAGCTCGATGGTATAGCAAATTCTATCGGTCTGCTCACAGGCAATCAGCGTAGAGCCAGAACCTCCAAAAGGATCAAGCACGATGCTATTGGTAAGACTAGAGTTCATAATGGGGTAGGCAATTAGAGCAATGGGCTTCATAGTCGGATGATCTGCATTCTTTTTCGGCTTATCAAATTCCCAGATGGTTGATTGCTTACGGTCCGAATACCAGAGATGCTTACCCTTCTTTTTCCAACCAAATAGCACCGGTTCATGCTGCCACTGATAAGGGGATCTTCCAAGAACCAAGGACTGCTTCTTCCAAATGCAAGTACCGGAAAGATAAAAGCCTGCGTCAATAAAAGCTTTTCTAAAATTAAGTCCTTCGGTATCAGCATGGAATACATATATGCTTCCATCTGATGCCAATACCGATTCTGTATTCTTAAAGGCATCTAATAAAAATTGATAAAATGCATCATTTGCCATATTATCATTTTTGATTTTCCCAGCAGTGCCTTCATAGTTGACATTGTATGGGGGATCAGTTACCACCAGATTGGCGACTTTTCCATCCATTAATATGTTGAAGGTTTCTTTTTTTGTGCTGTCTCCGCATACCAGTCTGTGCCTACCAAGTATCCAAACATCCCCTAAACGCGAAACAGCGGGCTTACTCAGCTCGCTGTCCACATCAAAATCATCTTCTTTTATTTTCTCTTTCATCGTATCCTTGAAAAGATCATCTAGTTCTCCGGGATCAAATCCTGTGAGAGATACATCAAAGTCAGCTGCATTTAAGTCTGTAATGAGAAGTGCTAGTTTTTCCTTATCCCATTCTCCGCTTATTTTATTCAATGCAATATTAAGAGCCTTCTCCTTTTCCTCATCCATCTCTACAACTACACAATCCACTACATCCATACCCATGCTCAGTAGAACTTTCAGTCTCTGATGGCCACCAACCACTCTACCTGTAGTTTTATTCCAAATAATTGGTTCAACATACCCAAACTCCTCAAATGACCTTTTTAGTTTTTCATACTCTGGATCACCTGGCCTTAAATCCTTTCTAGGATTATAGTCGGCAGGGATCAACTTCTTGATAGAAATCTTATCTATATTCATGCTAACCTCCCAAAATAAAAACACGCCTCATTTAATAGAAGCGTGTTATTGATTGATGAATCTTTAAGTTTTGCTTTTACTATTTGAATATATCCCAGTTGTTATAATAGGCAGACATATCTTTTTCCGTCTCTCTGACCTCAAGTGGTTTACCATCCTTTGTTACTCGGAAATAGAAGTGGAGTTTTTTGTTGGCATCATAAGCCTTATCGTCAAACTCATTAATAAGGTCTTCACGTTTAAAAATAAAGTAATGGAATTCACCCTCTTTGCCTTCAACTACAAAGATGAAATATGGGAAATCTGGATTATCTATTTCTTTATCAAATACAGTATGCCATCCAGAACAAATTACCTCTTCGCTATCAGTGTATGAACGACTATATGAAACTTTGATATTGTATGATTTTCCATTCTTACTTGCTACAATACCACTTCCTTCGGAGCGATTTCCTTTTCGAACACTATACCCATACTTTTCTTCTAGAATTGTCATAATCTCTCTCCGGGTTCGTTTCCTTCCACTTTCCTTTTTTTCTTCTCCGCTAGTTACATCATCTTCACCCTCATCTTTGTTTTGCAACTCTTGCTGGTATTCTTGTAACATATCTACTTTTTCTTCCAGGTCCTTTATCCGTGTAAGCATTTCAAGAATTACTTTTTCATAATTCATCGTAATACCTCCTTTAATTTATCTAATTTAATCATATGTTATTTTTGATTTTCTGCCATTGATAAATTTAGATAAATTGTGATGAATAATGATTATTTAGATAAAGTTGATTCTGTGCTTTCTAGATAAAAAATCTGGAGCATTTTTTCTAGCAGATAACTACTTATGCATCTTCCCTAGCTACATATTTTTCCACCGCTGCTTTTAATCCATTGTATCTATCAACATCCTCCCAAGGGAAAAGACAACTATTAAAATGTCCATAAACTGCTGTATC
>JAHDRO010000084.1 GCA_018433265.1 Bacteroidales bacterium | reverse complement strand
TCAATATCGTTAGAGGTAGCTTTGTAATATGGTGACTTTGCAACAAGAGCGTCAATTTGTGGACCTTTCATGGACATTACCTTATCTTTGTCATAACCATTTACTTCGCACCAAGTTAAAAACTTGTGATGAAAAACATAATATTCTTCCCAGCAATCACCCACCTCATCCTTAAATGAAACAACTACGTTCTTGTCATTAGGATTGACCTTCCTTCTTCTTTTGTAAACAGGCATAAAAACAGGTTCAATGCCTGAAGTTGTCTGAGTCATCAGCGATGTTGTACCCGTCGGCGCAATGGTAAGCATTGAAATATTTCTTATTCCATATCTTACCATTTGGTCATATAACTCCTCGTCTTCTCTTTTTATTCTCTGAATAAAAGGATTATTCTCCTCCCTCCCTGGATCAAAAATAGGAAATGCGCCCCTCTCCTGTGCCATAATATTTGAGGATCTGTATGCCTCTAAGGCAAGTGTTTTCTGAACTTCCACGGCAAAATCAATAGCCTTTTCCGTTCCGTAAATCAAACCAAGAGCTGCTAGCATGTCACCTTCAGCAGTAATTCCCAGGCCTGTTCTTCTTCCACCCAATGTTTTTTTCTGAATTTTCTTCCATAGATTAAGCTCCGCTTCTTTAACTTCTTCTTCTTCCGGATCAGCACTGATTTTAGCTATAATCTGATCAATCTTCTCCATTTCAAGATCAATCAGATCATCATTCAGTCGCATTGCTTTTTTGACATGATCCTTGAAAAGCTCAAAATTAAATTTTGCTTCAGGTGTAAAAGGTTTATCAACATAAGAATAAAGGTTGATAGCTATCAAACGACATGAATCATAAGGACAGAGAGGGATTTCTCCACATGGATTTGTACTGACAGTTCTATAACCCAAGTCTGCATAGCAATCAGCTAATGACTCCCTTATGATGGTATCCCAAAACAGCACCCCTGGTTCGGCAGACTGCCAGGCATTATGAATAATCTTTTTCCAAAGAGCTGAAGCATCAATCTCTTTTACAACTTTAGGATTGTCTGAATCAATCGGAAACTGTTGTTTGTAAGGTTTCCCCTGCAAAGCCGCCCGCATAAACTCATCATCAATTTTGACAGAGATGTTAGCCCCTGTTACTTTGCCCTGGTCAAGCTTGGCATCAATGAAATCCTCTGAATCAGGATGCTTTATTGAAATAGTAAGCATTAATGCACCTCTCCTGCCATCCTGAGCAACTTCTCTCGTTGAATTAGAATAACGTTCCATAAAAGGAACAATTCCAGTAGATGTCAAAGCACTGTTAAGCACCGGACTACCGGCTGGCCTTATATGAGAAAGATCGTGCCCGACTCCTCCTCTTCTCTTCATAAGTTGAACCTGCTCTTCGTCAATACGCATTATTCCGCCATATGAATCAGCAGGTTTAGTGTGCCCAATAACGAAACAGTTTGATAATGAGGCAATCTGATAGCCGTTACCTATTCCTGTCATTGGTCCCCCTTGGGGTATAATGAACTTAAACTCTTTGAGAAGTTCGAAAATTTCCTGTGCCGTCATGGGATTTGGATATTTCTCTTCTATTCTGGCAAACTCATTAGCCAACCTCCAATGCATATCTTCAGGAGTTTTTTCGTACAAGTTGCCGAAAGAATCCTTCATGGCATATTTGTTTATCCAGACAGACGCTGCAAGTTCATCTCCCTTAAAATACGCAAGGCTGGCAGCCATTGCCTCTTCATAGGTATATGTATTCATAAGTTTGTAATTATTTATACGAAAATGATAGAAAAAGTCGAAAGATTGCTCTGCCGACCTTTACAAAAATATAGCAAAATGATGGAGAAACTTAGTGAAAGTATTAAATCTTATCAACACTTAATCAACAACAGTTAATACTGCAATTTGCACACTGTTCAAATTCACCTCTTAACCTCGATTCAACCAGCTCCTGCAGGCGATTTCTTAATGGTACATTATTTACTTTTTCAAGGACGTCGTAGATAAATGCAAGTTGCTGCAACAATTTCGCCTCAATTAAGCCAATACCTCTCGACCGCATGTAAAACAGAGCTAACTCGTCCAATCTTCCGCTTGTTGCTCCGTGTGAACACTTTACGTCATCTGCATTAATTTTGAGATGTGGTTGAGCATAAACTTTTGCCTTTCTCGAAAGCAATAGATTGTGATTTGCCTGATAGGCCTCAGTCTTTTGAGCACCCTTTGCTACATTTATTAAACCACTAAAAACAGCTCTCGACTCATTATCAAGTATGCCTTTAAATAGTTGTGAACTATGACAATTTGGCACAAGATGCCTCATATTAACATAAGTTAAAATCTCTTGCTTTCCATTTACAAGATATACTCCATTAAGTTCACAGATTCCACCCTCTCCCTCCAAATCCACATCAATGTTATTTTCCAGCCTGGCACCATGAAGAGAAACTATATTCAATCTGAGATATGAATCTTTATCTTGTCTAATTTTAAAATTCATCCTATGAGATGACCCGTTATGCTCGTTCTGCATTATTACAATATTCACTCTGCTTCCTTGTTGGACGTTGATATTTAGCTCTGATAATGTAACAAATTCATCAAGAGACAGAGTGTGAGTACAAAGCAGTAGATTAGAATCAGAACCAGCACCAAAGTCGAGCGAATTTGAAAACTGAAGTTCAACTATTTGCCCTGTTTCACGCACACTTATTATTTGCAAAGTATCAGGGATCTGTGCTCCAGGAGAAATCTTTAAATCAAATCCCTTAGGACTGGACGCTGAAAGATGAAGCTTATCTTCATAGCTCACCTCTTCATGCAATAACCCATTTGATAGATACGCCTGATGAGTACCAGGTAGTGGTACTCTGCAGCGAAAAACATCCGGGATTGCAGGATTGTATTTATATTGAAGTGCCATGATTTAACCGTTTATCAACCAATCATATCCCCTTTCCTCAACTTCAAGAGCAAGCTCCTTGCCTGCTGTCTTGATAATTTTACCATCATAAAGAACATGAACTATGTCCGGAACAATATAATTGAGCAATCTTTGGTAATGTGTTATGATAATAAATGCATTATCAGGCCTTTTAAGTTTATTTACGCCTGTAGCAACAATTCTAAGAGCATCTACGTCAAGACCGCTGTCTGTCTCATCGAGAATAGCCAATTTCGGCTCAAGCATTGCCATTTGAAAAATTTCATTTCGCTTTTTTTCTCCTCCGGAAAACCCGACATTCACTCCTCTTCCCGAAAAAGAGCTATCCATCTCAACTACAGCCATTTTTTCTCTCATCATCTTGAGAAATTCTGCAGCAGAGAGTGGAGGAAGGTTTGCAAATTTCCTTTTTTCATTAATAGCTGTTTTCATAAAATTAACGTTGCTTACACCCGGTATTTCCACAGGATATTGAAAACCAAGAAATATCCCTCTATGTGCTCTCTCTTCTGGAGCAAGATCAAGAAGATTTTCTCCTAAATAAATAACCTCGCCTGCAGTAACAACAAAATTTTCTCTTCCAGCAAGAACTGCAGAAAGAGTACTCTTGCCAGAGCCATTTGGCCCCATAATGGCGTGAACCTCTCCTTCATTTACGGAAAAATCTATCCCTTTCAAAATCTCCTTGCCCTCTATTGAGGCTCGTAAACCTTTTATTTCTAATATTTTATTCATTTTAATTACTGTAACTTTTCCACTCTTTTAGCCACATTGAAAATCCGAAAAAAGCAATAACAAGATATGCTGCACTTACTAAAGGCATAAATACCAAGCCTGCAAGTATATATAGTATTATATTGGTTGTATTAACAATAAACCAAGCCACCCAGCACTCAAGTCTCTTTTGAGCAGAAAGATATTGGGCTGTAAGAATTGTGAATGTTATAACAGAGTCAAGATACGGAATCCTTGCCTCTCTAAATATGGACGGCCAAATGTCATTGAAATAGGTAAGTGCAGTACCCCACACAGCTCCAAGCAAAAGGATCAGCAATAAGAAAAATAATCTTTTGCCATTTGACATGAGTGATATCTTTAATTGATGCTTACTATTTTCTTCTCCCTTACGAGGATGTGTCCATCTATAATGACAAAAAAAATTGATTGCAAAAGATATTGGCTGGACTATCATGCTCGAATATAATCCCTTCTGATAAAAAAGTATGAACAGAAGAATATTGTATAGATATCCAACCCAAAAATTAGCCACTTTGGATCTTGTAGCAAGAAAGACGCAAGTAAGACCTGTTAATACAGAAATAAATTCAAGCAGACTTACCCCTTGTCCCCCTAAAGAAAATATAATATTATCAACACTGAAAATTTCCATATAAATTTTTATCCAACACTGCCCTCAAGGGTCACCTGCAAGAGCTTTTGAGCCTCTACCGCAAATTCCATGGGCAATTGATTTAGAACCTCTCTAGCATAACCGTTTACTATTAAACACACAGCATCTTCCATACCAATCCCCCTTTGCTGACAGTAAAAAAGCTGATCATCACTTATCTTGGAAGTTGTTGCTTCATGTTCAAGAATCGCCGTCTCATTTTCATTTTCTATATAAGGGAAAGTATGAGCTCCACATTTGTCGCCAAGAAGCAGCGAATCAC
>JAHDRO010000226.1 GCA_018433265.1 Bacteroidales bacterium | reverse complement strand
CATCAATATTAGAAAACATGGAAAGTGGTGTGCCAATCATGTCGACACCTCTCACCAACTCATCCTTCCTTCCATCAACATATATTCTGTAAACTTCAAGAGGAGTAACGTTAAATGAGTTCGCACCTGTTCTTCCGGTTTGTGTAAAACCACCAGTTACAGATTTAAAGAAATACCCATATTCCTTCCCTTGTTGCTTTGCCTCATCAATCAACATTTTTCTAAGTTCTGCATCACTTTTGTAATTGTTGGTTTCAACTATAAGATTTGACTGTCTTGATGTAGGGTCATATTCAAATTCAGCTCGTGCATGACCGTTTGACCTGAGAAACCCATTCAGCCCCGTACGTGTCATTAGAAAATTCAGTAATTTTCCGTCCTTGACAACTTCCACTCTTTCTCCTCTTACACCCTGATCATCAAAAATATAATGGCCATTTAGAGGATTGCCATGATATTTTTTCATTGTCGGATCCATATATACACTCAGGTTTTTAGGCAAAACGTATTCTCCAACCATATTTTTGAATGTTTGACCGTCAGAATCGCTTTTCATTTTCTGTCCCTCAACCCTGTGTCCGAAAATCTCATGAAAGAAAACTCCGCTTGCAGAACCGGAAAGAAGTGAGGGTCCGGTAAATGGTTGTACCAAGGGAGCAACTTTAAGTTCTGACAATTTTGTCGACATGGCCTTGAGATCCTTTATTATTAAAGCTTCCGATGGAAGTTCATCCAATGAAAAAGCCATGTAACTCTTATTCAAAGGAAGCTCCATGCCATCATCTGCCATTGTTGTACCTTTAATACTTAGAACTACATAAACTCTGTTCTCTGCAATCTCTGCCCCTTCTGTCGAAACAAAATATTTTCTCCAGATCTTATAATTAAGAGTTGCATTTGCACCTATTACATCCTTGTTCTCTGCCAAGAGTGCAGTATATTTATTAAGCTTCTTCTGCCACAAATCAGTGTCGAAAGCTATCTTGTCAGCACTAAGTGCTGGTTCAAAGTATTTCTCCGCCTTAGCAGGAGTAAAATCAGGAGACTTATCTTCATTTTCAACCTTCACTCCACTCTTTGCCTTAGCTGCCTCATAAGTCTTTTTAGCATATTTGTAACGACTATTTACCTCTTCACGAATAGTCTCCTTGAAAGCATCAAGTCCATTTGTCAAATCAGACGGAAGTAAAATTGTAGGCGGACCAGCAAATCTGTTAGTCAGGACACCATTCTGTGTTTCATGGAAATTGTCAAATTCAGGACTTCCGATTCTCACTTGAGGAACAAAAATAATCTGTTTTTCCTCTTCTACACTGGTTGTGGCGCCCATAGACGATCTGACAGTCCTCGTGAAGTTATCAATCACCCTGTAATTCATGTAATAGGGAGGATATTCTCCCTTCTGAAGCGTAGCCATCTGGCTTTTTAGTTCACCTTTTAACAGGTCAAGCATCTTATCCTGAGCAGGAAGCAAGAGCGAGGCCAGCAAAGATGCCAGCAACAAAATAAATTTTTTCATCGTAATTTGGTTAATATAAATCTCTTTTTTGACAAAATTTATCAAAAAAGGTTTAACCACAATTAAAATGATTCAAAATACTTTTTTGGAGTAAAAGTGAATTTCCCCAACAACGAGCCTTTCTTGTCATTATAGACATACTCAATTGTCACTTTATGATCTCTGTATGGTTTCAAATCCTCATTATATTTGACAAATTCCAACAGCTTAGGTTTCATGTAATGCCTAAAACCAAGAGTATCAATTGAGTCTTTGATAAAATTGACCATTGTATAATTGTACTGAAATAAAGAATCGCCAAATACCACGGCACTGTCAAGCCTTGTTTCACTATCAATCATCATTGGAGATTTCTTGTTCAATTTATGTGCGGCTTTAGCCATCTGAACTTCAAAGGAAGGTCTTTTGAAGACCCCTTGTTGCACCATTATTACGGCAGATAAAACCAAAATAAGAATAATAATTAAACCAAAATGATATTTTCGTAAAGTAGTCCCCATAATAGTAAAATGAATATTCGAATAATAAATTCAAATATACATCAAAATACAATAGCTCATCAAATCAGCTATATTGGAAAAAGTTTAAGCATTAAATACCTCTTTGCGCACAGTAACATTGTCAAGATTTTTCAGATTGATCTCAACTCCGATTCCTGGTCCTTTTGGAACTTCCATTGTACCATCTTGATTTACAACAAATGGAGGATTGACAATATCTTCTTTATAATATTTTTTACTTGCAGAAATGTCACCTGGCAAAGTAAATCCAGGTAAAGAGGCCAAAGCAACGTTACCCGCCCTGCCAATCCCTGATTCGAGCATACCGCCATGCCATACAGGAATCCCATTACTCATACAAAAATCATGAATCAATTTCGATTCTGTAAAGCCACCTACCCTGCCGGGTTTTATATTAATAATCTTGCAACTTTTCAACTCTACAGCAGCTCTTGCATCATCAAGAGAGTGAATACTTTCATCAAGACAAATTGGAGTTTTTATGGCACGCTGAAGTTTTGAATGGTCGTAAATGTCTTCATAACCAAGAGGTTGTTCAATAAGTGTCAGGTTGTATTCATCCATTTTTTTAAAAAGATCAATATCTTCCAAAGAATATGCGGAATTTGCATCTACTTGCAGCATAATATCCGGGAACTCTCTTCTAACAGCCTGTACCATAGAAAGATCATATCCTGGAGCAATTTTAATTTTTATTCTCTTATATCCTTCTGCAAGATATCCCTCAATGTCTTTTATAAGTTCCTCTTCAGAAGATTTAATACCAATACTGACCCCAACATCAATTTTATCCCTTACTCCCCCAAGCATTTTTGAAAGAGATATATTTTTACTTTTAGCCATAACATCCCAAAGAGCTGCCTCTATTCCTGCTTTTGCCATCATATGTCCTCTTACTCTTGCAAACTCATAAAGGCCTATTGCTTCCCCAACATTTGCCACATTTTTACCCAAAAGAGCAGGTATTAAAAAATCACGCATTATGTGCCAGGCAGTTGATACTGTTTCATATGAGTAGAAAGGAGTGCCCTCTGCAACACTTTCACCCCAGCCTGTTATACCTTCAGCATCTATCCTCACCATTATATGTTCTTCATCATACTCAGTCCCCATTGATGTAGTAAAAGGAGTTACTAGATCCATCTTTGTATGCCTGATTTCAATTCTTTCTATTTTCATACGTATATATTTTATTTAAGTTTAGCAAGTAAAAAAAACTAAAAATACTATAAGCTCTATGCCAATATTCAAAAATAGCACGATCTTGTCAGAAATCAGCATATTATTTAAAAATAATGATTCAAACAGAGCCCTTTTTACCATTATGGAAATGCTCAAAGGAATAAAATGTCAGAAAAGACCTTGTTTGGTCGAGAGAGCAAATGCAACAAGTAAATACTCATTATAATCAAGCAATCTTCCCTAAGCAGCTTCTTTGGCTGCGAAAAGGATGTTTTGTACAAGTTTGCCAACAATGAGATATTTGACTGGCGTAAAAGCCAGTTTATCCTTGATTTCGCCATCCTTGGTGAAGAGAGAAAGAACAAAAAATACAGTATGAGTGCCAAATACCTTACCACCCGTTTTGTCAACAAAAGAGGCGAAGAATCTCCTGTAGTAGCAAGAATATCTGAGTATAAACAGAGTAAGATTCATATGATGATTGTGATGATAACCCGAGCCATAAGGAAAGGGGTACGTTTTGATTACGTGATGGCAGACAGTTGGTTCACCTGTTCTGAAGTCCATAGGAGGAGTATTCAGGGATGCCCAACGCAAAACAATGGAGCTTTCCGTGACGGACAGAATTTGGGGAATCATCATGGAAATGGTCAAAATGATTACAGAAATTTTTACCATCGACGACCAAGAAATATTCGATGTTATGATTAACAGATCGGATGAATTGGCTCACTTTATAGACTATTATAAACTAAAAACTGCAAGTTAAGAGCTTGCGAAACTTAAATTACAAAATGATGAGAGCCATTACAGTGAAATAGCAGCAATAATGTGCAACACCGAACCTTGGATTACTCTTAAGAGAGATCATCAGGCATGCCTTAATTCACTTAGGGGAGACGGGAAAGAGGTCTATACAATCAAAGAAAGAAGGAATGTCGCAGGTGTAATTGTTTTACAGATGACAGGGACATTCTGTGGTTATCTGCAGTCAGTATGCATTGCTCCCGAAGCGAGGTGAAAAGGTTATGGACATAAAGCAATTGAATTCTGCGAAAAAAGGATCTTCTCCGTTTCTCCTAACTTTTTCTTCTGCGAATACTCTTTCAATAAAGGTGCTCAAAAATTATACTTTAGTCTTGGATTCGAACTTATTGGAGAGATCAAAGACTTTGTAATTGAAGGCTATTCAGAACTATTGCTCAGAAAATCAATCGGTTCATTTACATCTTTCAAGCCTAAACAATAGAAAATATGCATTCAACAGTACTGCTTATTTCATTAATTTCTTACTTGTTGCTGTTATTCTGAGTTAGAAATCAGGATCCTGCATGAAAACTGGACCATTTAATCATTAATCAACAGCAGGTGCTTTATGAGATTCATAAAGAGCAGATTAACATATTGAATGATATCCTTAAGAAGGTTGAATAAAATCGAAAAACCCTGACTACTAAACTGAGTTAGACAACTTCATCTCTGCCATTAAAGTTTTGATTGTCTCTTTTACACTAATAATTTTTTCTGCTTTATAGGCATTGCTGCCGCAAAAAGCATAGCCCTTGTTGAAATTCCCCTTAAAGGCATTATATAGTGCTATAATTATACAATAAGGGCTTTTTGTGTAATCGCAAGTACGAATGCAGTGGAAAGCACATTTTTTTGGTCTTTCAGTTCCCTCTTTCACTCTCTCAATAAATTTACTTAAAATTGCTCTCCCAGGCATACCAACCGGACTTTTAATAATTTCAATATCAGATTCTTTAGCATTGATATAAGTCTCTTTAAAGGCCAGAGAGGCATCGCACTCCAAAGTTGTCACGAATTTTGTTCCAAGCTGAACAGCAGAAGCTCCCATGTCAAGAATCTTTTTCATCTCATCTCCATTGTAAATTCCACCTCCCGCAATTATTGGAATCTTACAGTTATTCTGTTCCTCAATAATTTTGACGTTTTTAACCAAATCCGGCAAAAGCTCCTCTAATGAATAGTTATTGTCAGATATCTGTGCTTCTTTGAAACCGAGATGCCCTCCGGCTTTAGGACCTTCCAGAACAATCGCATCTGGAACATAGTTGTAATTCTTGATCCATTTTTCGCAAATGATAAGAGCAGCCCTTGTAGATGAAATTATAGGTACCAGTTTTGTAATACTATCTTTTTGAAGGTAAGACGGTAAATCCAAAGGTAATCCTGCTCCGGCAAAAATGATATCGGCTTTGTTAGAAATTGATGTTCTAACCATGTCGGCAAAATTGCTGAGTGCAACCATAATATTTACTCCTATTACACCTTTTGTCAACTCCTTTGCTTTTCTTAACTCCTCTTTTAACCCTATTATTGACGCTTCATTATAATTTTTGGAAGATTGCTTATACAGCAGTCCTATTCCTGCACATGAAATTACACCTACACCGCCCTCATTAGCAACAGCTGCTGCCAACCCGGACAAAGAAATCCCCACACCCATACCACCTTGAACAATTGGAACAGAAAGAATTAGATTCCCAATAGAAAATTTTCTCATTGAATTTTTGTTTGCAATGTACGCATTTATAAGTTATAAAAGATCAAAATTATTTGCATACTTCTGAGACCTTGCCACAGTTTTCGGCAAGTGATTAACATTTAAATTCTTACTAAGAGCACTTTTTGAGAACCTTAAAATCTCTCAAAAAGTGCCTTATATATTACCCTGAATTTCACTAACTTGCCGAAAACTGTGGCAAGGTCTCAGAAGTAGCTCTTGAGCGCTTCCACATAATCTTCAAATGCCTGACGCCCGGTCTCAGTTATTCGGCAAGTGGTGCGAGGCCTCCTACCGCTGTACCCCTTTTGGATTTCAATATATCCCGCCTCGCTGAGTTTATCAAGCTGAACGCTAAGGTTCCCTGCAGTGGAAGAGGTCTTCTCACGCAGAAAAACAAAATCAGCTTCCTCCAGCGAAACAAGCAGTGAGACAACCGCTAGCCTCAGCTGCGAGTGTAGTAGGGGGTCAAGATCTTTAAACATAACTTTTCCCCTTTTTAAACATAATCTTACTCAATTTTATTACTTTCAATTTTGATCTTTCGACCTGCAGCATTCAAAATGTGCCCAGGAATAATGAGCATTATAACTGGAAATGCAGCATAAACAAGAATCTGCTCAAGACCAGGAACCAACAGAAGCAGAAAACTCAGCAGAATTCCCAGGAATCCCGCAACCATCAACAGCGTAAACTTAATCACCTGGCCGCTGATAGCCACCCCCACACTTATCAACATGGCTATTACAAACAGAATTGGGAAAGCCTTGTAATCCACCAACATATATAGAGACAGCAGCCCAGCAGCAATGCCGATGGTTATCCAAATGTTGCCGATAACCCGACCAATAAATGTAACAGCTCTCTTTTCGCGTTTTTTGATCAAATAGATCATTGCAGGATAACCGATAAGAGGGTATCGCAAACCACAGCCACTGCACCCTGTAGTCACCTGTTTTCGCCAACAAGAAATAAATCACAACTGAAACCACAAGACACAGATATCCCCACAACAGATAAATTCTGCCACCGTTGTGTTCAAGATTGCTGCGAGTCTCCCTGATCATCTTTGTGATAAGTTCGAGACTCTCTTTCTGAGTTAAGTTTTTTTCTTCCATCGTTTTAATTGTCATTGTAAAGATAAATAAGTTTATATTGTAAACCAAATAATTATTAAAAAAGTGCAACTGATTTTAAATGCACTTTGCAAAGATAAATATGTTTATGATATAAACCAAATTTAATTTAGAAAATAAAATTTGACCTTTTCCGGTCGTCATCCTTTCACCATCCTCACCACATCGTAGTAGCTTTCGTGAGTAACGGAGGAGATTTGGCGGAAGGTGGCGTTACATTCAGTGCGGAGAATCTTCATGGTTTTTTGAAGTTCGTCCCTGGATATTTCGTTAAGCTTTCTCCCCTGAAGGATGAAATCCAGATTGCTGGCAACTTCGTAATCTGTTGGTTTGATTATGTTTTTCGCATAGTG
>JAHDRO010000303.1 GCA_018433265.1 Bacteroidales bacterium | reverse complement strand
TATTAATACCATAAATGTCGGCCTGGACATGGGATTTTTAAAAAATGAACTACAGCTAACTTTTGACTGGTTCATTCGAGAGAATAAGAACATGATTGCACCAGGTACAACATTACCGACAGCATTTGGTGTTGGTGCTGCTTCTCAAAATAGTGGCTCGTTAAGAACATCAGGATGGGAAGTTGAGCTGAATTATAATCACAATTTCAAACATGACGCATACTTTTATGGGACTCTTACTCTTTCGGACTATCAGAGTAAAATAACTGAATGGACAGGCAATGATTCAAAAATGCTGTATACAAATTATAAAGGGAAAAAAATTGGCGAGATCTGGGGTTTCAAAAATGCCGGATACTTCAAAGATGCTGCCGATGTCACAAATTCTCCAAGTCAGGTAAAGCTTCAGAACGGATCATTTGTTTACGGCCCTGGTGATGTTAAGTATGCAAATTTAAACGATGATAATGAGATTACAGGTGGAAGTCAGACACTGGACGATCATGGCGATCTTACAGTAATAGGCAATACAACTCCAAGGTATCAGTATGGAATACGACTTGGAGGCGGGTGGAAAGGTTTTGACATTGATATGTATTTCCAGGGTGTGGGTAAAAGAGATATGTGGGGGACAGGCAGTATGGTGATTCCTCTTTACAATGCTGCCAACTGCACAATGTATCAACATCAGATGGATTTCTGGACTCCTGAAAATTCCGACGCATATTATCCTAATCCATCAGCCGGAAGTGAAAACGCTTCTACAATATCAAATATGGCAGGACTGTCAAATGCTGCTGCAGCAACAGGAAGAAATTTTTATCCTCAGGATAAATATCTGCTCAACCTTGCTTATTTGAGATTCAAAAACTTAACCGTTGGTTATACAGTTCCGGCCAATCTGACAAAGAAAATATCAATTGAAAAAGTCAGAATCTATCTTAGTGGTCAGAATCTGTTTGAATTTAAAAAGACAGATCTTCCAATTGATCCTGAAATAACATCTGGTTCTCCTTCTTTTAATGCTTATTACGGAAGAACAATGCCATTTACCAGAACATACTCATTTGGCATACAGGTTTCATTATAACACTTTAATGCGATGAAAAATTTATTTACTAAAATAGTAATATTGTCTCTGGGAGTTACTCTTTTGGCATCATGCTCAGATTACCTGGAACGTGGTTCAAAAGTTAAGTTCACTGATGACAATTATTGGACAAGTGAAAGCAATGTAAAAACTTTTGCTTGGGGATTTTATGATCGGTTTTATGGGTACGGCAACGCTACTTCTACAAATGGGGACTTTTATTGGACAACTTTTTCTGATGACCAGGCGCTACACTCAGGAATTAACACATTTCCTACAGCTGCACCAGCATCCAGCACAGATTGGAACAATGCATATATTTACATAAGAAAAGCCAATCTTCTGCTTGAAAGAGTGGATAAGGTACCAATGGCAGATGAGGCAAAGAATCATTATAAGGGTATTGCAAGATTTTTCCGTGCATTCGAATATGCAAATTTGATAAAACGTTTCGGGGATGTGCCATATATCGACAAGTTTCTTGAGCAGTCACAGACAGATTTAATTTATACTCCTAGAACAGCCAGAAACACAGTTGTTGACAACATTGTAGCTGATCTTCAATTTGCCGCACAGAATATCCGAACAAAAGCAGCTGCTGAAGCCAATACTGTAAACAGAGACGTTGCCAATGCTTTTCTCTCGAGAGTGGCTTTGTATGAAGGCTCTATTGCCAAGTATCACAATAATGATTTGACAAGAGCCAATGCTCTCTTTACAATAGCAAAGAATGCTGCAAATGCTGTAATGTCTCAGAACTACAAACTCAGCACAAACTATAAGGATATTTATACCAGCATCTCTCTTGCTGCCAATACCGAAGTGATTTTGTATAAATACTATGTTAAGGGTACTTTTATGCATTGTTTGACAGCATATTTAAATTCTACAACTCCGATCAGCGGGCCTACCAAAGATCTTGTTGAGTCTTATCTGTGCAAGGATGGGAACCCGATTGGGACGAGCACACAATATCTTGGAGATGTAGACATCAACAGTGTTCTTGCTAACAGAGATACCCGCCTTGCTGATATGATAGGTAATGTTCTTGCTTATAAGGGTAATCCTGTTGGAGGATTAATTTCTTCGACCGGGTATCTGGTTAAGAAATTCAATAATCCTTCTATCACAGGCAATGATCTGACTCAGATAAACATGAATTATACAAATGCTCCTATCTTTTGGCTTGCAGAAGTTTATCTTAATTATGCAGAAG
>JAHDRO010000387.1 GCA_018433265.1 Bacteroidales bacterium | reverse complement strand
TTAATATCGACCCTCTGTTCAACAAGATTGTCTCGCTGATTCCTGAGAATCCGGCCTGGTATGACAAGGATACTTTGACTGATAGAAATATGAGGTTTTTCGCCTCAGAGATTTTGCGTGAAAAGATTTTACTGAATTACGATAAGGAGATTCCATACTCTTCTGAGGTTGTCATTGAGAACTTTAAAGAGATGGATAATCTTTATCATATCGAAGCTGTCATAAATGTTCTCAGGGATTCTCAAAAAGGTATTATAATTGGGAATAAGGGGTCTGCACTCAAAAGGACAGGTACTATGGCCAGGAAGGATATGGAAGCCTTTTTTGAAAAAAAAGTATTTTTACAGATCTTTGTAAAGGTAAATCCGAACTGGAGGGATGATAGTAAGAAGCTCAAGCAATTCGGATATATTTCCAAATAACATTTATATTTATATATGAGTACCCCCGATATTGACAACGGCCAGGAAATTGAAGAACCTATCGATAGTGAAGATTTATCCGAAAATAATAGATACGAAAAAATCATTGAGGATGGCGAGAAGAGGTACAAGCTGACAGGCATGTACAGGGAGTGGTTTTTGGATTATGCCTCCTACGTGATTCTCGAAAGAGCCGTTCCTCATATCGACGATGGTCTGAAGCCTGTACAGAGACGTATTCTCCATGCCATGAAAAAAATGGATGACGGCCGCTACAACAAAGTGGCCAACATTATCGGCTTTACAATGCAGTTTCATCCACACGGAGATGCATCTATTGGTGAGGCATTGGTACAGTTGGGCCAAAAAGAATATCTCATTGACTGTCAGGGGAACTGGGGTAATATTCTTACGGGAGATTCTGCTGCTGCCCCTCGTTATATAGAGGCACGACTCAGCAAATTTGCAAATGAGGTGCTTTTCAATCCTAAGACAACTGTCTGGATGAAATCTTATGACGACAGGAATCTGGAGCCTGTAAACCTTCCTGTCAAATTTCCACTATTGCTTGCACAGGGTGTAGAAGGTATTGCTGTAGGTCTTGCTTCTAAAATTCTTCCACACAATTTCAATGAGCTTATTGATGCCTCCATAGACTATCTGAACAACCGGGATTTTATACTCTATCCAGATTTCCCTACAGGAGGTCTGATTGATTGTTCCAGATATAACCAGGGACTCAGAGGAGGAGTGGTAAAGGTTAGAGCCAAAATTACAAAGCTCGATAAAAGGACTTTGGTCATTACTGAGATCCCTTTTGGACTTACAACCTCCAAGTTGATAGAATCTATCCTCAAGGCAAATGACAAGGGGAAAATCAGAATAAAGAAAGTTGACGACAACACAGCTGCAGGGGCAGAAATTGTGGTTCACCTTGCAAACGAAGTATCTCCCGATAAGACTATTGATGCGCTTTATGCCTTTACTGACTGCGAGATATCAATATCTCCAAATAGTTGTGTCATCAAGGATAACTATCCTCATTTCATAGGAGTGGACGAAATACTCAGGCACAACACTGATGTCACAAAGTCACTTCTCAAGAAAGAGCTTGAAATCAGATTGTCTGAACTGGAAGAGTCATGGCATTACACCTCTCTCGAAAAGATATTTTTGGAACAGCGCGTATATAAAATATTGGAAGATAAAGCTGAAAGTTGGGATGATCAGCTTGATGCTGTTGAGACTGAACTTAAAAAGTATGAATCACAGCTTAGAAAGGAGGTTGTACGTGATGATGTACTACGTCTTGTTGAAAAGCCCGTAAGGAAAATATCTTCCTTTGATATCAAGCAGCTCGATATATCTATTAAGAATATTGAGAGTGAGGAGAAAACAGTAAAACACAATCTCGATCATCTTGTGGATTATACTATTCAATATTTTTCTCAGTTAAAAAAGAAATATGGTTCCAAATATCCCCGGAAGACCGAAATATGTAATTTTGAGACTATCGAGGCTACCAGAGTTGTGGTTGCCAATGCCAAACTCTACGCCAACAAGGCTGAGGGCTTTGTGGGTATGGACCTTAAGAGGGACGAAAATGCAGAATATATCTGTGAATGTTCTGATATAGACGATATTATTGTTTTTCTTAAGAATGGAAAATATTTGGTAACCAAAATCAGCGAAAAGGCTTTTGTGGGCAAGGATATTATTCATGTGGGAGTTTTCACGAGGAATGATGACAGATGTATTTATAATGTGGTTTACCGCAATGGAAAAGGCGGAGAAACTTATGTAAAAAGATTTGCTGTTACCGGCGTCACTCGCGATAAGGAGTATGATCTGACTCAGGGAAAGGAGGGTTCTCAGGTGCTTTGGTTTACTGCCAATCCAAATGGTGAGGCAGAAGTTTTGAAAGTATTTTTGAAGCCGAGACCCAAACTCAAAAAGCTGGTATTTGAGTATGATATGTCAAAATTGGCTATTAAGAATCGTGCTTCGATTGGCAATTTGCTGACCAGGAACGCTGTATATAAAATTCAACTCAAAAGTAAAGGTGTTTCTCAATTTGGTGGACAGCCTGTGTGGTTTGATACCGATATTAACAGGCTAAATGTTGATTCGAGAGGCGTTTATCTGGGCGACTTTATGCCTGGAGACCGAATCCTGGCCATTTGCAACAATGGTGAATATTATACTACCAATTTTGACCTGAGTAACAGATATCAAGGTGAAATACTTTCTGTTGAGAAACTTGACATTCATAAAATATATACGGCAGTCTATTTTGATGGTGAACAAAACTGTTTTTACATCAAGAGATTTTGTTTTGAACCAAGTGACAATGTGGTTACTCTGTTTATAAGTGAAGCTCCCGGCTCTTATCTGCACAGTATATCCTCTGATCTCTACCCGCAAGTTGAGATAACTTTTGGTGGGAAACACAGTAAAAGAGGCAACGAAAAAATTGATGTGGAAGAATTTATTGCCTGCAAGAGTCTTAGGGCAAAAGGTAAACGTCTTACTTCATTTGAGGTAAATGAGATAAGATTTATTGAACCTCTTGCTAAGGAGAGCAACGGTGTAATAGTTGATCAAAACGGCGTTTCTGAAGAAACTGAAGAATCCAGTTCCGAAGGTGAGCCTACTCTTTTTTAGTATAATTATTCTGCTATGATTATTTCTTTGACAGGTTTCATGGGCGTAGGCAAAAGTACTCTTGCCAGATTGCTTGCAGGATCTCTATGTTGCAGGGTTATTGACCTTGACCGACTTGTTGAAACTGAACAGGGAAGATCAGTTGCTGAAATTTTTCAAAACTATGGAGAAAATTATTTCAGAGCGCTCGAAGAAGAGGCACTTAAAAGAATAATCAGTGACAATAGTGAAAGGCTCTTGATTCTCTCTTTGGGAGGCGGAACACTTATCTCTGAAAATAATCAAAAAATTATTAAGGAGAATACTCACTGTATCTATCTGAGAGCCTCCGTAAATTTATTGACAGAGCGTCTTGCCTCACACAGAGGGAAAAGGCCTGCCCTGGACAGTATTGACGATAATTCTCTTGAACTGGAGGTCTCCAATCTTCTACAAAAACGTTTAAAAGGCTACGAAAACACGGCCAAGTTGATAATTGATGTTGACGAAAAATCTGTCAGATCAATATTAAATGAAATAATTTCAGGCCTGGATTCTTTTAGCGAGGTTTGATATCTTTAATCCTAAGCTGGATGTTAGAGACTCCTCTGTAGTAATTTTCAGTGATTGCATAGCAGATGTCCACTGGATTGCCATCTTTTAGATGGTCAAAATGTTCAGAAAGATTGAATGCAATGGCGGATATGCTCTTTCTGAAATCGTCCTCCTGGATAAGATCAAGTTTAAGGTGTCCACTGTCTGACCCTACCTTTCTGCCGTTTCCGTTGTCATA
>JAHDRO010000018.1 GCA_018433265.1 Bacteroidales bacterium | reverse complement strand
TCCAGTACAAATTCTTGAAGAACCTTTCCAACCATCCAAAGAGAGGATGAGTACAAAAGGCTTTGTACAGATAGACTGTCTCTATGGATTTGCATGCAACCCTTGCTCTTTCGCCTGTAAATATGGAGCAATTACCAAATCCTCCACCTCTACTGTTCCAAAAATAGATTATGACAAGTGTACCGGCTGTATGCAGTGTGTTCACCTGTGCCCTGGTCTTGCAATTTTTGGATATCAATTAAACAAAAATCAGATATTCCTTCCTATAGAATACAAAGCTGATGAAGGAGCTGAAGTATTTCTCGTAAACAACCATGGAGAAAAAGTCGGAGAGGGGAAAATTGAAAAAATCCTTAAGAATGAAAACAAAACAAATGTTGCGAGAGTCAAGGCAACAACACTAGAAGGAGAAGAATTACTGAAAGTCAGAGGCTTCATCATTAAGGAAAATTATCCTGAACCGCTCAGGCTTTCAAAACTCGACAAACCCCATGATGCAAAATCATATATATGTCACTGCGAAGATGTCACAGTTGACAAACTACTCGAAGTCATAGGAAACCGTAAAGTTATCTCATCGGACGAACTTAAGCATATCTCTAGAATTGGTATGGGAGCCTGCCGAGGCAACAGATGTGTTCCAAGAGCCAAAACTCTTCTCAGAACATATGGCATCGAAGTGCTTGGCGAACCGACACCAAGAGGCCCAATGTCCAATCTGGTCAATCTTGGAGAGATAGTAAACAGGGAGAAAAAAGAAACGGTTATCCTTCCTGAACAAACGTCAGGTAAGGAAAAAGGGGAAGTTAAGAAAGTTCCCGTCCTTATTGCCGGAGGAGGCATAGCCGGTTCATCACTTTTCAGATATTTTTCTGAAGCTGGCTATAAACCTTACCTTGTCAATGACGGACTTGGAAGCTCCTGGAGAAACATAGCCGGAGGACGTCCGGCATTCTCACTCCCTGCTCTCGCAGATATAGCCAAACACAATTTAGAGATATTCAAAGCATTAAACGATAAAGTCAAAATTGACTTCAAACTCACCAAATATGTTAACCTTGCTCATGACGAAGAGACATACAAGTCGCTCGAAATGTCAAGAGCATGGTCAGACGCTTATATGGTTGAACGCAAAGATTTCAAAAAGGAAGTCTCTCCATACTTCAACGAAAACCTCAACACCTATAGTCATGCACTTATAACCAACGATTGCTGGCAGGCCACTCCCGGACTTACTATAAATGCAATCAGAAGCCTGGGGCAAGCACATGGAGGTACAATCCTTGAGAACACCAAACTGATAGATGTGCAGAAAGTTGGCAAAGAGTACCATGTTACACTTCAAACTTATGACAGGAATTATCTTGAATTCAGAACAGAACTTTTCATAAATGCCCTCGGAGGCGATGCCGACAAGTTTGCAAAAAAACTCGGTATAGAGACCGGACTCTACCCCGTAAAACACCAGGCCTTTATAACCAAAAGACTGCCAATGCTGGGAAAAAACGGAGCAAACCTCGATATGATCATAGATAGAAGAAAATATAAGGGTTTCTCAGCTGTATATGGACAACAACTTGCCGAAACAGGCCAGATTATTGGCTGCGCCTCCCCTGCAACTGATGCCAGGGAAACCGCAAAAAACCTCAAAATCAACACACAGGATTTTCTTGAAATAGTAACGGAAGTTTTCACAGACTGGATTCCCAGACTTTCAGGAGTCGGCTTCCAGGCAGTCTGGGCAGGATATTACACAGAACCGCGCTATATCATAGACCCAGAAGTCGGATTGTTCATTGGAATGAGAGGACATGGTTTCATGCTTTCGCAATATCTTGCAAAATTATATGTTGACACACTGCTTGGACGTCCTGTTCCTGAGTACTTCCATGAACTCAGCTTAAGAGGGAAAGGTTTAAGTGAAGACTCTTTCAAATAAAAAAACCACTATAAAATTTCATGGGGCATTGTTCCTGTTGGAACAACGCCCCATTACTTAACCTAAACTTAAACTATGAAAAACTTCATCTAAATATTATACAAACTCTGTGCCAGATTATAAATTAAAAGTAAAATAATAAAGATTTACTCTACTACACGGAGTTTGGCAAATTTAAGAAGAAGAGTCTTGCGTCCGCCCTGTTCAAAATCAACAATCGCCTTAGCATTCGGCTGGTCACCTTCCAACTCCAGTAAAATACCATAACCAAACCTATCATGTTCAACCTTTTGACCTACTCTCAACTTTGATGGAGAATCTGCCTTAAAATCAGGGTCAACAGGTTTATGGTATAACTGTCTGTTATGCATATTGCGCATCTCTTCCAAAGGATTAATCGTCTGTATTGGATTTTCCGGCCAATCTAAAAATTCCAAATCAATTTCCCTCAAAAATCTGCTTACAGGATAATTAACATGAGAACCCCACCTGAAACGCGACTGGGCATAAGAAAGTGTCACTGAATATTTGGCCCTGGTAATTGCAACATAAAACAACCTTCTCTCCTCCTCCATATCGTTGAAATTAATTCCCGACATGCTACCCGAAGGAAACAGATTTTCCTCCATGCCTATTACATATACATAAGGAAATTCAAGTCCCTTTGCCGAATGAACTGTCATCAGGCTTATTTTATTTGAGTCTTGTTGACCATTATTCTCGTCAACAGAACTCAAAAGAGATATGTTTTCGACATAATTGGTCAAAGAGACCGCAGGAGCAATCTTTCCCTCTTCTACATCTACATCACCGTCCGTAGATGCCTCCTCGAACTCTTCAACAAAAGCCTTAATACTATTCATCAACTCTTCCACATTGTCAAGACGAGCCTGTCCCTCCACGGAAATGTCACTTTTAAGATAATCCAGATATCCCGACTTGACAAGCACTTCCATAGCAACATCGTAAGCATTGTAACAGTAAATATGCTCACTAATCTCCGAAATCATACTTGCAAAAAGCAAAAGCTTGTTGACAGCAGCAGGTTTGATACCCATAACACTCATCTGGCCACTCGTCATGGCACCCCACAATGAAATACCCTCAGCATTTGCAGCCGCAGTAAGACAGGCAAGAGTCGTATCGCCAATGCCTCTCGGAGGCACATTCACGATTCTTCTGAAAGCCTCATCATCCTTCTTGTTAAGAAGAAGCCTGAGAAAGGAAATCATATCCTTAACCTCTGCTCTCTCATAAAAAGAATGCCCTCCATAGATTTTATATGGAAGAGAACGTTTTCTCAAAGCCTCCTCTACAGCCCTCGACTGAGCATTTGTCCTGTATAGAACTGCAAAGTCACCATAAGAAGCCTTTTCCTGATAAATACGTGATAAAATAGAAGATGCAACCATAAATGCCTCTTCCTGATCGGTAAACGCACTTACAACCTTTATCTTTTCTCCCTCAGCCAAAGAGGAAAAACACCTCTTTTCAAGCTGGTTTGAATTCTTGGCAATAAGACTGTTGGCAGCCTTAACAATAGTTCTTGTAGAACGGTAATTTTGTTCGAGCCTAAATTCTCTTGCATCTGGATAATCTTTTTTAAAATTAAGGATGTTCT
>JAHDRO010000306.1 GCA_018433265.1 Bacteroidales bacterium | reverse complement strand
TAAAAAGATAGGATTTGTTTTTCAATTTCACCATTTGCTTCCTGAGTTTACATCTCTTGAAAATGTGATTATTCCTGCTTTAATTGCTGGCGAAAGGTTAGGTTCCGCAAAAGAAAGAGCCCGTGAGATACTTCGGTTGCTCGGACTTGGCGACAGGCTTTCCCATAAACCTTCCCAATTGAGTGGAGGAGAGCAGCAGCGTGTTGCCATTGCAAGAGCCCTGATTAATCAACCATCTGTCATTTTTGCTGATGAACCATCGGGTAATCTTGATACAAATACCAAACGTGAAATTCACAAGCTCTTTTTCGAACTTCGTGACAGATATAATCAGACATTTATTATTGTTACTCATGACCGGGAACTAGCTTCAATGAGTGACAGAATACTCGAAATGCGTGATGGAGAGTTTATTTAATGCATTCTGTTTTTTGTTTTAAAAGATTTAAAGTACGGCAAGAATCTTCAAGCATGAAAGTCAATACAGATGCTGTTTTGCTTGGGGCATGGGCAGGCATACCTCTAGGAAATGAACCTTTTTTCTTTCTCGATATTGGTACAGGGACAGGAGTTATAGCTTTAATGATTGCCCAAAGGCTATCTGACTTGAAGTTGAATTTTAGGGCAACAGCCATTGATCCTGATCACAATTCCATAAATGAGTCTGCTTTTAACTTTGCCAATTCTCCTTGGGCTTCTTCTCTTTCAGCTAAAGAAATGACACTGGAGGAGTTTATGCTTATGGAAAAAGGAGATTGTTTTGACATTATTGTGACAAATCCTCCCTTTTTTAGCAATTCTCTTAAATCACCCTCATTACGCAAATCAGCTTCAAGACACAATGACATATTGCCTTTTTCAACTATTGTCAAAGCTTCGGAATATCTTTTGAAACAAGACGGGAAACTTTCTTTAATCTTGCCTGAAGAAGAAAGATTACATTTCATGAGTGAAATCAATAAGGCCGCTGTTGCATCAGCCCCATCTCTTTTCCTTACCCGGATATGTCAGGTTAAAACCCTACCCTGTAAAGAAGCAAAGAGGGCGTTGATGGAATTTACCAAGTTTCCTGCAGATAAAAGCGTGATGGACGTTGGGGGAATTATTCGTGAGGAGCTTTGTATTTATAACAGTGACAGAACTTCGAAGAGTATGGAATATAAAAAACTTATAGGGGATTTCTATTTAGAATAGATAATTTACAATTAATTTTTCTAATGTTTTTGTTTTTCTCCACTGTTGCGTAGCTCATAAATCAGTTTAATTCTAAAATCTTCCTCGGCTTTGTAAATTTTTGCAACTTTTTCAATTGGAAGAACTTTTTGAAACTCCTCATAATATTTTCGATAGATCATTCCCTGAATAGCCTGACTATTTATATATGCGTCCAGCATTTTTTTGAGTCTTTCTTCGTTGTCAGGTCTTTTGTCCTCGAGGATTATACGTAGAGCCTCAAGATTGCGCTGAACTCTTCTATGGGCATTTTCCCTCTCTTCCCAGTATTGGTTGTAGACAGGCCAGAATGCTGCAGCTTCCTGAGGAGTAAGCCCCATCTCAGCTGTGAAAAATGCAATTTTTGCACTCATAATTTGCTGCTGTTTAGACACCTTTTGTCCCTGATCGATTCTAAATCCTTGCTCAGCCTTACCGGCCTGCTCGATTTTTATGAAAGCGGACGAAGCTTCTTGACCTCTTGCAAGTAGTGAAAGGCAAAATATAAATGAAAGTGTAATAATTCTTTTCATAATGCATAAGTTATTTGATCGAAGCAAGATATACTAAGGAAGCATCGGCTTTTAAGTATTCTTCAATTTGATCAGGATCAATCTTTTTTATTGTTGTTAGAGAATCAATCTCATCGTCATAAAAATCAAAAGAAGAGCTGCTAAGCAGATATTCTTCCAATTGATTTGGATTTTGTAAAGAGTTTTTCTTTGCGGAATCAGGTGAAAATAAAGTAATGGCGCCATATCCCATCAGGAAAATTATGCAAAATGTCGAAACAAGTGCGAGTTGAGGTTTTATTATTGACCACCAGCCAACTTTTGGCGCCACATAAGAAATCCTTTCATCTACCGCTTCTGCGAGATTTTCAAAAGAATTCTCAGGAACAGTAAAAGGATTTTTCCTTAATTCTGGATGGTCTATGTTAATTTTTTCTTTCATACCTCTTTGACTATTCAAATTTAAAAAAGATTAAATCAATTTTTGCATTGCCTCCTCTATTTTCTTTGAAGCATGATGATATGAAGCCTTGAGAGCCCCAACAGATGTGCCGAGTATCTCTGAAATTTCTTCGTATTTGAGTTCATCAAAATACCTCATATTAAAAACTATTCGCTGTTTTTCTGGCAAGTTGAGAATAGCTTTTTGAAGTGCCTTTTGTGTCTTGTCTCCGTTAAAATAGGGGTCAGCCTCAAGTACATTTTCAAGCTGTTTGGAATAGTCCGTCAGTGATAAAAAAGACCTTAATTGTTTTTTTTTCAAAAATGTGAGGACCTCATTTGTTGCTATTCTATATAGCCATGTAAACAGTTTTGATTCCTCTCTAAACTCTGGAAGAGCATTCCATGCTTTGATAAATGTATTT
>JAHDRO010000275.1 GCA_018433265.1 Bacteroidales bacterium | reverse complement strand
TCAAGAGAAAGTTTATTGCTGAATGTATCAAAAAACCAGGTAAAAGATTTTGCTGATTCCAAGGCAAGTCTAAGAAACCGTTTTTGATTGAAAGTTTCAGTTTTATCATAAAAAACAAACACGAGTTGGACAACATTACCTTCGGAATCTATAACTGGCGAGATTGTTCCGGCGATCCTTCTTGATTCTCTGTCAAGGTAGTTTATCTTTGTTTCATTTGCTATTGAGACTCGGATTTTATCTTTAAATGCTTTTTGAAGAGCTTCCTTAACGGAAATTTCACTTTCTGGCTGTGAAGTTTGAAATATATCGTCAAAGTGGTGTCCTATAAAATCGCCATTGTAACTTGACATCTCTTTAGCAGCATTATTAATCTCAATAATATTTAATTGAGCATCAAAAGTTATAACTCCTTCGCTCATAGCTGACAGAGTATTGTAGAGAAGCTTTTTCCTTTCAGAATTTTCTTTGGAAAGTCTGTGGTATTCCTTTGAAGACTTAGTTATTTTAAAATTAAAGTAGGCAAAGACGATTAATGCAATACCCATTAAAATAACTATACCCAAAATGACATTGATTTCCGAAACATAATCGTTGAAAAATGGCAGTATTTCTCTGTCTTTGCCAGAAGGTGTATTTATCGAAGAGAAAGAAATAAAGATTGAGAAGTTTTTCATGCCAAATTTTGCTCAGATCTTTCTCAAAGTTATTAAAACTTTTTAAAGAACCTTGCCCAAAACTTCTTTTTTTGCCATTGCAGTCATTAAAACAGACCTTATTACGAGATGGAGTGTGTATCCTAACCACAAAGCCTGAATGCCTATTATTTTATTAAATATCAAATAAGATGCAAAAAAGATAATAGCGGATAGTATCATAACATTTCTAAGGGGTACTGAAGCTGTTGCTCCGATGTAGATCCCATCCCAGGTAAATCCAATACATCCGGCCATGGGAACAACAAGCAGCCATGGCAGAAACGCTCTTGCAGCCTGAACAACCTCCTCGTTATTTGTCATCAGTCGGATCAATGCGTCACCGGAAATCACATATCCGGCAGTAGAGACAACTCCGATAGATATGCACCAGACAAATATTATATGGATAGCTCTTTTCAGATTTTTGCTGTCTTTATTACCAATGTATCTCCCACTAAGAGCCTCTCCGGCGTAGGCAAACCCATCGATAAAGTAAGAATAAAGAAGCATCAGTTTCATCATTATTGTGCTTACAGCCAGCAGGGTGTCTCCATATTTGGCGGCAATACCCGTGAATCCTGCATACACACAGAGAAAACAGAGTGAACGTATGAAAAGATTGCCACTTATTGCAAAAAAAACTTTTACTGCGTTCAGTTTGAAACTTTTTCTTATATTAATATGCTTGAAGAGTTTCCCGTAGTAGATATACAGAATTGTCAGCGTAACGATTAAACCGGTGTATTGTGCTGCAAGAGTTCCTAAAGCAATTCCTGCTATATCCATTTTCAAATAGATAGCAAAGTACAGGCAGTAAAGCACATTTGATAAGTTGACAATTATATCTGATATCATTGGCGTAATTGTGTTTTGCATGCCAATAAACCATCCTTTCAGTGCAAAAAGTGATAGAGTAGCAGGTGCTGCCCAAATTCTAATATAAAAATAGAGACTGGCCATATGTCTAACTTCTTCTGATGTATCGATTATCAGGAAGCTTATCTTTACAAACGGATATTGAATTGCCCAGATTACTGCTGCTGACAGT
>JAHDRO010000045.1 GCA_018433265.1 Bacteroidales bacterium | reverse complement strand
ATATAGCCTACAACTCAAGTGCAAGTGCAGTTAGAACCTATCCTAAGTGTATCAGCAAGGAGTTGTATGATAAGATTCCGTCTACAGATATTCGTAAGAGTCTATTTCTTGACCCTACAGGGTATTCATATAATACATCAACAGGTGTTGCAAGTTCTGCATTAAAGACCAGAGCATTTCAACTTTTTCCAAATCTTTATTCAACAGCAACAGTGTACGCATATATGCAATTTAAGATTGCTTGTGCCGATCTTCCTGGAGTTGGCCATCTGAATAATTTCCGTTCTGCCGAGATGTATCTTATAGGAGCTGAGGCGGAATACTTCTTAAACAATCCTACAGGAGCGCAAAACCTTCTGATTGAGTTGAACAAAACAAGTGGGCGTGATCCTTCATATACATGCACCAAGACCGGACAGGCGCTTTTGGATGAGATTAAACTCTATCGTGCTATTGAGCTTTGGGGTGAAGGTTTTGACTGGTTTGATTTAAAACGTTGGGGCGACAGTGTTCAGCGTAAGAACTTTGCTTCGGGTGGTAATTTTGTTGCAACTTTGGATGTTACTATTCAGCCTAATGAAGCCAATAAATGGACATGGATGATTCCTCAAAGGGAGACTGACTACAATAAAGCAATTAAGTAATAACAATTAATATCGATAATAAAAATCCAAGGCCGGCTAACAAATTTTAGCCGGCCTTTCATTTACCAATTATTTAGAACACATACCTAAACATCAGCTTGAGAATCAAAATGTTCTCAAGCCTGTTATTAGTTACATCCGCTGCAGCCAGAGCATCCGCCCTCTCCGCATGATGTACCTCTCTCACCCATCAAACCATGTAATAGTTCGCTTTCAGTTGCTTCACGAATTCCAACAATATTCCCCCTGAAATGTAAATCAGCACCGGCAAGGGGATGATTAAAATTCATTACCACAACGTCTTCTTTAATTTCATCTATTGACCCTTGAAGACGGTTGCCATCTGAATCCTGCATAGGAAGAATATTCCCAACAGTTAATAAACCTTCTTCAATTTCTCCATTAATTTTAAAAATATCCTTTGGAAGTTCAATTATGGCATCAGGATTCTCTTCTCCATAACCTTCAAAAGCTGTAAGTGTAAAATCAAATGAATCTCCTACACTCATGTTTGATACATTTTCTTCGAATTTAGGGAGAAGGTATCCGGTGCCAAAAATAAACTCAAGTGGTTTGTCTGTTGTTACCGTTTCCACAATGTCGCCGTCTACCTCGAGGGTGTATGAAAGCGATACAACTTTATTTTTTTCAATTTTCATCTTTAATTAAAATTATTTTAAATCTTTATTTTACTGCAAAAATTATGCTACAAAATATTATTAAAATCCGTTGAAATCGACATTTTCGAATAGTAATGAAGGAATAAGCCACCTGTTTGATGTTCTTGGATCGTTTCCAATCTCAATTATCGAATTCCAGAGAGAAATAATGTTTCCTGTAATATTCATCTCAGAAACAGGGAAGAGACATTCTCCGTTTTCAAAGTAAAATCCTTCAATTCCAAATGAAAAGTCACCGGTAGAACTGTTAGAATTTCCGCCATTAAATCCGGTTACAAGTACTCCATTCACAGATTTGTTAAGTAAGAAATGGAGATCCTTAATAATATTGCAATTTTTTTCTCCGGCAACATAACATTCAGGAACTGAAGGAGAATCAATTGTAACTGGTAATCCTGTTTTTTTTGAATAATAGCTATTTACAAAGTATGTGTTTATTATTCCACAATCTATAATTTTCATTGGTTTGGTTGCAACTCCTTCTGAATCGAAGTATCTTGCTCCAAAAGACTCAGGCAGATGAACGTCGTCATAGATTTCAAGTAAAGGAGAAAAGACTTTCTCTCCAAGTTTATTCTGTAAGAAAGAGTTGTTTTGCTGGATATTTGCTCCATTTAGGGCACTTATTATAGGAGCTACCAATTTGCTTGATACAGTATTTTCGACAATCATGTTATATCTGCCACTTCTTAATTTTTTAGGATCTATCTTTTTTAAAGCTCTTTCGAGAGCTCTTTCTCCACAGCCTTTGTAATAAAGTTTGTTAAAAAACAGGGAGCTCTCATACCACCATCCTTCTGGTCTGGCATCTTTTTCTCCTTTTACAGAGCAGTCTGTACTTATTGTAAAACCTGTCTGTTCAGTTTCTCCCATGAATCCCTGAGAATCTATTATAAGGTTATAGTCTTCATAATCTGAAAATTCGCTTGTTACATTTAAGATTCTTTCATCCTTACCGAGAATTTCATAATTACAGTCTTTTGCAATATTAATTTTTTGTTCAGTACTAATATCGGAATATAAATTATCATATTGTCTCAAATCTTTTCCTTCTCCTCCTCTATAGTATAAATTTTTGTCAGGCAGTCCTCTATCTTTGTCTTCTGTTATTAATTTAGTGATTTCTACTCCTTTAGAAATAAAATCGAGAAGTTCTTTCCTGTCTGTTTTATTAGTGGAAAAGGTACCGTATTTTCCGTCAACATAAAGTTGAAGAAAAAGAGACGAACTTGTGGCTTGTTGAAGTCTGTCGAGTTGATCGTTCCTGAAAGTAAATGTATTTTGACGAGATTCGTTTAAAGTAATTCTGGCATCATTACATCCTTTTTCTAAAGCAGCATCCAACGCAAATTGGGCTGTTGAGATATTATGATTTAGTTTCATTGTTGTACTCCTCCGATTATCAGTTTGCTTATCAGTACAGATGGCATTCCGCATGATACAGGACAATATTGTTCTTTACCGCATATCCATGCTCCATTGTCGATAGATGAATTATCGGCAACAGCTATGATGTCTGCAAGTGCCATTGGTCCATTCCCAATAATATTTATATCTTTTATTGGCTTTGTGAGCCTTCCGTTTTCGATAAGATTACCTGACTTAACATAAAATGTAAAGTCTCCGGCTCCTATTTGAACCTGTCCGTTGGAAAATGTATCTACATATATGCCTTTTTTTACTGAAGCGATTATATCTGATTCTTTACTTTTGCCACTTAACATATAAGTTGCTCTCATCCTTGGAATAGGCATAAAACGGAATGATTCTCTTCTGCCATTGCCTGTTGAAGCAGTATTATAGAATCTGGCACTTATTCGGTCATGAAGATATGAGGTAAGGTATCCTTCGGTTACCATATAGGTTTTTTGTCCGGGTACACCTTCGTCATCAAAATTGACAGCTCCTCTGTTTGACGTAATTGTTCCATCATCGACTACTGATATCTCCTCGGAACAAATTTTTTTCCCAAATTTTTCAGAAAATATTGATATGTTTTGTCGGTTAAAGTCTGCTTCGAAAGAGTGTCCTATGGCCTCGTGTAGAAGGATACCGGAACCTCCGGCCCCCATTACTACCGGCATTTCACCTCCTTGGGGTATCTCTGCATCAAAAAGAATAGAGGTGTTCTGAACCACTTCTTTTGCAATTTCATCGATGAGCTGATGTGTGAGAAACTCAGCTCCCATTCTGTAACTTCTTGAAGAACTGCCATTTTCTATTCTTGATCCCTGCTGCATTATTACTGTTACTGAAAGGGTTGCCATGGGTCTTTCATCTGTAAAGAGTATCCCTTCGGAGTTGTAAAAAAGTATCTCTGTAAGCGATATCGTCAGTTTGCCTAATACTTTATTGACTCTGCTGTCCAGAGAGAATATTCTGTCGTTTAGCTCTTTTATATATATACTTCTTGAGGTTATTGAACTTTCTTCCCATGGCACCATTATAGGGTAATGATTTTTGTATTCGAGAGGGGTGACATTAACGGCTGGTTCCAGTTTTTTACAATCCT
>JAHDRO010000336.1 GCA_018433265.1 Bacteroidales bacterium | reverse complement strand
GGATATTTTACTCAAGATGATATAAGAGAAATCGTCAAATATGCAGCAGATAGATATATTACAGTTGTCCCTGAAATTGAAATGCCAGGTCATGCCCTGGCAGCACTTGCAGCTTATCCATTTTTGGGTTGTACCGGAGGCCCATATAAAACTGCAACCACGTGGGGGATTTTTGATGATGTAATGTGTGCAGGTAAAGATAGTACTTTTAAATTTCTTGAAGGTGTACTTGAAGAGGTCATAGAGCTTTTCCCTTCAAGTTATATTCATATAGGTGGCGATGAATGCCCAAAAACTAAATGGCAAAAATGCCCATTATGTCAGCAACGCATCAAAGAAGAAGGTCTTTTGAACGAGCATCAACTGCAAAGTTATTTCACACAGCGAATTGAAAAGTATATAAACGGCAAAGGGAGAAAAATTATAGGCTGGGACGAAATTCTTGAAGGTGGACTCGCTCCAAATGCGGCAGTAATGTCATGGAGAGGAGAAGAGGGTGGCATAGCTGCTGCTAATCAGCAACATTATGTTGTCATGGCCCCTACAAGTTACTGCTACCTGGATTATTACCAGGGAGACAGAGCTACAGAACCAATTGCAATTGGTGGATATGTGTCTCTTAAAAAGGTTTATGAGTTTGAGCCTGTCCCTGCTTCTATAAAACCGGAAAACACCAAGTTCATCCTCGGTGGTCAAGGGAATGTCTGGACAGAATATATAGCCACACCGGAACATGTTGAATATATGGCATATCCTCGAGCAGCTGCTTTATCAGAAGTCCTCTGGTCACCAAAAGAATCCAGAGACTATACCTCATTTATGAACCGCATGAAAATCATGATCAAAAGATATGACGCTATTGGGTTGAATTATTGCCGTAACGAATTTATTAAGCCAGCAAGATGACTTAAGTAATCAGGTAAGGTCCCGCTTTCTGTTCTTTTATAGTAATTATTTCTGATCTTTCTCATCACTTCGGATAGCTTCATCACTATTCTTGTTGCTTTCATTGTAATAATGACGTTCAACGCACTTGCAAATGACCAGCATTGAAAAGACTACCATCAAAGATATATAAAGGATGAATTCTCCGACAGAGACTACCCAGTCATCAGTTTTGTCAAGTCCCCTTGATGCAATAAAAAGCATTGTGATGAAAACATGACCACATATTAAAAAGATGAGTCCTCGATTGGATATGTCCCAATCTTTTCTTCTTTCTCTCAACCTTTTAAAGTAAGCAGCAAAATAAAGACCAAAAACAATAGCAAGATAAATTACAATCCTCAGCAGATTCTGCGGATCTGTGAAGAATATAAGAAGCAGAATCAGGACAACCACAATGGCGATGTATATATCCAGTTTCTTCATTATTTGGATATTCTATATCCAAATATAATAAAACTAATGAATAATTCCTATAAAGATTTAAAGATTATTCTGAGAAAAATATCTCCATATTATTCCTCCTATAAAGGTAACAGCCCCACCGAGCAGTATTGTAACTGGTACGCCTATTCCACTTGCAACAGCTCCTAAAATCAGATTCCCAATAGGCTGTGTTCCCATAAGAGCCATGGCATAAAAGCTCATTACTCTACCTCTCATTTTTTCTTCTGTTGAGGTTTGTATCAGTGTGTTAATAGAAGAAAGTGTAAGAATCATGGTAACACCGGCGATAGCCAGTGTTAAAAGGGATAAATAAAAATATTTAGTAACACCTGTTATGGCTATCATTAAAGCTAAAATAAGGGATGAAAACGATATAATCTTATCCAAACCTTTGGTACTTTTTCTTGAAGCCATATATAACGCACCTACAAGTGCTCCGGCGCCAAGCGCAGACATCAAAAAACCCAGAGTATCTGCACCACCTCCTAAAACACCTTTTGCATAAGCCGGAAGTAAAACTATTGCAGGAAATACAGAAAAACTCATGGTACTAAGTAAAAGAATTAAATTTCTTATGTCCTTATTGCCAAAAGTGTATCTAAGACCATCCATAAAGCTCTTTTTAAAATCATCCTCAGAAGGCACATTTTTTCTTCTAATAATTTTAATATTGTACAGAGCAATAATAACAAAAACAAAACTAAGAGCATTTATTAAAAAACAAATTCCTTCACCTACTAAAGCTATCACCATTCCTGCAATGGCCGGACCCACAAGTCTTGCCCCATTAAAAATTGCAGAATTTAGAGCTATAGCATTACTCAGATTTGAAGGATCATCAATTAAATCAATTACAAGAGACTGGCGCGAAGGTGCATCAAACGCATTTATCACTCCAAAAATTATACTTAACGCTATTATATGCCAAACTTCAATAAGCCCTGACAAAACAAGAAATGCCATGACAAATGCATGAATCATAAATAGCACCTGAGCGCCTCTCATTATTTTAAGACGATCATGCCTGTCAATAATGACGCCGGTAAACGGTGTAAGGATAAATGTAGGAATTTGTGTTGTGAATCCTATCAGACCTAACAAAAAAACGGAACCGGTAAGTCTATAAACTAGCCAACTTAAAGCAATATTTTGAATCCATGTGCCAATTAGCGAGACTCCCTGGCCATAAAAATAAAGTCTGTAATTTTTTGATCTGAGTGAAGAAAATATCTGTTTTAATGTAGATTGTTCTGAAATAAGAAATGTCATTAGCTTCTTTCCCTAAAAATCGACACCGCTTATGCAAAAAATATGCTAAAAATATTAGAAGGAATAATAGCTCAAAGTATTAATAGCAACACCCATATCCACATTTTAAAAATTAACTGTATGATTTGCATCTTGTCCAATGAAAAGTGTTTTCATGACAGTCTTTCCCCCTTGGAATCTTCAGTAGTCATCTCAATAACAAAACCATCGGCAGAGAGTGTATTGTCCCGATAACTTGAACAGCGATTTCATTTTTAAGATCAAAAACAGTTATCATGTTATTCCCCTTGCCATGATAATCAATAAAAGTGGCAAAATCTTTTCCCTTACTCTGAAAATAAGTTACACAATCAGCCGTACGCATCAGTTCATTGTTCTTGGAATAAAAATCAATCCTGAAGGTATTGCATTTGTCAAAAGAATAGCTCTCCTCCCATTTCAGTCAGGAAACCTTCATTTGAGCCTCCATTGGAAAACATAACTACTATCTTTCTCCATCTCCCTTTGTCTGACAATTTTAAAAGACTCTCCTGCAAGTTTGATCTCAGGCTTAACAGACTCCTCTTCACTCGTGGAAATAACACCCTTTACTCTGAGTCTTTCAGCAAGCAGTCTGAAGTAACCATCCATCTTCTCAGAAATCAAAGTACCATCGGCATTAAAATTATTCAAAGATCTCTTAGGTGAAGGAATGATCCCTGCGAGGAAAATTGCTTCATTTATGTTAATATCCCGTACATCTTTATCGAAATAAAAACGGGACGCTTCGCTTGCACCATAAACCATAGGACCCCATTCTATAATATTTAAATATACCTCAAACATTCTCTCTTTAGTTGTAAGTCTGTTGTTTTCAATCAGCCAGACAATTAACATCTCCTCCACTTTTCTTGCCAGAGTTTTATTTCTTCTCAAAAAAACATTTTTGACAAGTTGCATACTGATAGTACTTCCCCCTCGTCTAAATCTTTTATCTTTGATATTAGTTACAAGGGCTCCGCGAATTGCTTCCGGCAGAAAACCATTATGATAAAAGAAGCCACCATCTTCAGATTGCAAGACTGCCATTTGAAGAATTGGAGAAATTTGGTCTAACCGGCGAAAACTGAGATTTGAAGGCCCCACCATGAATCTTCTTACAGGTATACCTTGCTCGTATGCAACATATTCAAATTCACCATTCATACGCCTCAAATCCGTCTTACCAAATTTTATTATTTTAAAATCATGAGGAATAAGATTAGATTCCAATTTCAAACTGTCAATATTTGCAAAATCAATGTCAAGTAAAAAATGGTAATCCAAATTACCGGTCACTTCCATGCCTTCCAAATTATGAAATAACCCTTTAGGAAGAGAAGTAAACAGCTGTTGCGCAGGAAAGCCACGCTTATCTACTGATGCCGTAACATGCCATTTTTCATGCTTTACTGCCTTAAGAAAAGGTGAAAATATCAACTCATTAATTTTAACCACAGAAGAGGAATCTAATTCTATATAATTCTCGCCTATTTTCATCCTGAAATCCAAATACCCCTCCTCCAGTCGAACATATTCAGGAGAAATTTTTTCATGAAACAGGGAGAGCCCTTCTATCGATGTAAGTCCCTCAATATCTACGATACCATTCTTTCTTTGAGAACTCACAAAATCAAAAGCAAGAGAATTAAACTGCAAGGCTGCACCCCATTTAAAATTAATAAAAGGAACAGAAAATCTCTCTTTGTTGCTTGCACTATAAATCTTTGCAGAGATTTTTCTCTCATTGTCGTTAAGATAGCCTTTTAATAACAGCTGTTCCGAGTGTCCACACTCATTAGTAATAATAGTAGACGAAAAAAAATTGTTCGCCACTTTAATTTCAGGTGTTGAGACTGTTAAAAAATATTCATCATAACGATAATCCACTAGAAAATTTCTTATCTGTGCATTTTTGGGTATAAAACCAAAAATCATTGAAAGTAGATTGTCTAAATTTCTAGAATAGTTTTGTTTGAGTTTCTTAGATGTTTCAGTACCATTCGCTATCGAACGGATAGCAACGTTATAAAAAAAGTCATAGTTGGAAGAAGAGTCTCTTTTAACAAAAGAGAATTGAATATTATCTGCAATAAGGCTTTTTATGTCAAACCTCGATATTAATAATTTAAAGGGGTTTAATTTTAAATTTATCTCTTTAGCCATCAATAGAGTATCATCATCCAAAGGCTTTACAAAAAGCCCTTTCAATGACACACCGGCAAAGCCGTTTATCGTAAGTTTTTCATAATCAATGATTAGAGAATATCTCCTTTCAACATTCTCAATTTTCTTAGATACAAACCCTCTGACAATAGCTCCTCTTAAAAGCAAAAGGCTGATCAGTAAAAAAATTATGACTGAGCCAATAATTATTTTCTTATCCCTTAGCATGCAACAACCCTCGTATAATTTTGGCAAAGCTACTAATTAATTTTAGAGGTCAGCCTAACACTTAAACATACTGCTCATAGGCTCCTAAATCAAGAAAACCGTGTCCTGACAAGTTGAACAAAATTACTTCTCTCTTTCCACTCTCCCTGCATTTCAAGGCTTCTCTGATGGTTGCCGCAATTGCATGAGTTGACTCCGGAGCAGGAATAATTCCCTCTGTTCGAGCAAATAATATTCCTGCAGTAAAAGCCTCCTTTTGATCTATGGCACAACTCTCAACAAAGCCATCCTGTTTAAGTTGACTCACTATTCTGCCACCACCATGATAACGAAGACCAGCTGCATGAATCTGCTCCGGTTGAAAATCATGCCCGAGAGTATACATTGGGATCAAGGGAGTTAATCCAGCTGTGTCCCCAAAATCATACTCCAGCTTACCTGTAGTGAGTTTTGGGCAAGCTGCAGGCTCTGCTGCAATTAATTTAATGCTACGCCCTTCTGTCAATTTATGTCTTAAAAACGGAAACGAAATCCCTGAGAAATTTGACCCACCTCCAAAACATCCAATGACTTTGTCAGGATAGTCTCCTGCCATTTCCATCTGTTTCTCAGCTTCAAGACCAATAATGGTTTGATGCATAATCACATGACTCAAAACGCTACCAAGAGTATATCTGGTATTTGGTCTGGTAACTGCCCTTTCAACAGCCTCAGATATGGCAATTCCCAGAGTTCCGTCATTGTTGGGATCATCAGCTAAAATTTGCAGTCCATATTGTGTAATATTTGATGGTGAGGCGTAAATATCAGCACCATAAGTTTTCATTACTACCTTTCGATAAGGCTTTGCATTATAACTATTTTTTACCATAAATACCTCAAGCTTAAGGCCAAAATGTCTGCAGGCAAGACTCATTGCAGATCCCCACTGACCAGCTCCTGTCTCTGTTGTAATAGCTTTAATTCCCTGAATATAATTGTAATATGCCTGCGGCAATGCTGAATTTAGTTTATGAGACCCTACCGGACTAACACTTTCGTTCTTGAAATAAATTTTCGCAGGGGTATCCAAAGCTTTTTCAAGTAAATTCGCCCTGACAAGAGGCGTAGGTCTATAACTTTTATACAGCTCTAAGACCTCATCAGGGATATCATGCCATCGTTTCTGTGAAAACTCCTGTTCAACCAGAGCCTTTGCAAAAAGGCCTTCCATCTCCTCAGGAAGAAGAGGCTCTCTTGTTTTAGGATTCAACATCGGTTTAGGTTGTACCAACATGTCAGGAACAATGTTATACCATTGTCGAGGCATTTCGTTTTCCGGTAGCATGATAATTTTTTTTGCTTCCATCGATAATAAGTTTAAAATGTGTTAAAAACTAAAATAAAAAAGCCCGACGCGTGAGCATTGGGCTTGTATACATCAATTAAATTATAAAAACAGGTTATACACGAAAAGCGCAGCTCACAGCCCTAAAAGTGCCGTGCCACCACCAACTTTGTGTAAAAATCGCTTTCATTTGTGCAAAAGTAAATATTTATCCAAAATGAACAAAAAATTATTCAAAAAATGCTATCTCAACATTAACTGACGCTTCATACCATCTATTATTTACTTTCAATGACTTAATCCTGTTTATAGCAAGCAATTTAAATATATATGACCTCTTTTCAGGTTGACCTTTATAAGTACCATTTACTGGTGAAACATACAAATTAACTTAAAATTACTACTCCAATTATAACCTAAATTATTATGTTAATTTTGCATAATATCACTTCATCGGGTTAAAAAAGACATATTTCTATTATTTATGGATAAAAGACTTTATAAAACAATGATCAATCTGCAAAGAGTCGAACTTACAGAACATCATATTTACATGCGCCTTGCTGAACGAAGTAAAGATCAAAATAATGCAGATGTATTACGAAAAATCGGACAGCAGGAGAAAGGACACTCAGCTTACTGGCAGAAGAAAACAGGAGTTGAGGTCAAACCAAACAAATGGACCATACGGAAAAGAATATTTATGGCACGCATTCTTGGCCCTACATTCGTGCTTAAACAAATGGAAAAACGAGAAGGAACAGGCTCAAAAAATTATAACCAACTCTGCTCAATATTCCCAGAGACTGCTCAATTTGCCGAAGAAGAAAGAATCCATGAACAGCAAATTCTAAATATGATTCATGAAGAGAAACTACAATATGTCGGATCAATAGTTCTCGGTCTCAATGATGCACTTGTTGAATTGACAGGCGCTTTGGCAGGCTTTACTCTTGCCCTTGGGGAAACTAATCTTATCAGTCTTGCTGGTCTTGTTACAGGAATATCGGCAGCTCTTTCAATGACAGCATCAGATTATCTGTCCACTAAAGCAGAAGGAGATCCTACAGCTGCAAAATCAGCAATTTATACAGGGGTTGCATATTTAATAACAGTTATTCTTCTAATTTTACCTTTTCTTCTGTTGCCTTTTAAATTTTTGGCACTGGGAATTACTCTTGCCATCGCTGTAATAATTATCTTTTTCTTTAATTACTATATTTCTGTAGC
>JAHDRO010000245.1 GCA_018433265.1 Bacteroidales bacterium | reverse complement strand
CCTCAATAACCATTTAAAAAATAATTTTATGAAACATCAAATTGTTACCACTTCACATGGATCGCTTCTCAGAGGTATTATTGCCTTGATTATTGGCGGATTGGCTGTTTTTATGCCGGATATTACCTTACGGAGTTTCGTTATCTACATCGGGATACTGATTCTGATTAGCGGAATAGTTTCTCTTGTTTTTTCTATTCGCAGTGAAGAAAAAAGCTCTAAAAACATCCTTATGGCAGATGCCATATTCAATCTCATTTTCGGATTACTGTTTGTATTATTGCCGGCAACAATGGTCAATATTTTTGTCATTGCCATGGGCATCGGATTTCTGTTGATCGGCATAATTCAACTCATCGCCACATTGAGCATCCGACGCGACTACGGCTGGTCGTGGATTTATTTCGCTATTTCGATGCTGATGATCATTGCAGGAATCATTCTGTTTACCAACCCTTTCACCAGCGCCCAGACCATTCTCATCTTCATCGGCATATTTTTGCTGATCTATGGTGTCTCGGAAGTGTATATGGCATGGAAATTAAGCAAAAAACCGACGGTCTAAGATGATAATCAAATTAAGTAAGGAAAAGCAAAGACAACAATCAAAGCAATACAAATCATGATAGCGAACAAAATAATCTGAAAAAATAAAAATCTCCGGCTTCATTGCAGGATACCCAACTTCCTGCGACTTTTTACTCGTAGCAATATTACAAAACCTGGAACCAACAGTACGTGACCGAATGGAATCACCGTCACAATAACCTGTTGAGCTACGGTAGTTTTTACGCTACATCGTAGGATGGTCGCTGTCCAATACGATGACCGCTGGTGCCGCGAGTGTCTTGAATAAGCTATAAGTCGGAATGGCACCCCGGAGATAATCAATACAGACCAGGGGAGCCAATTCTCCCGTCCCGAGTCTTCAGCGTACTTTTCTTCGTACCCGGGTTTAAAATTCAGCATGGACAGCAAGGGACGTGCGATCGACAATATCTTTAAGAATAAATTTGCTGTAAATCCATTTGCAAGCGTTCGGCTTCAAATACGGGTGTTGCCTCTGGTAAAGTCACAATCACAACCTCTCAATTTAAAAACTACGAACATTTTTCTGTTTTTTATAATAGATAGTATGAGATAGAACGAAAGTTTATTATTTTTGTAACGAACAAATGTTCATAATATACTAATAGGATAAAATATAGTCGATAAGGCTAATTTGTGCAAACCTTTTGAAATATTTGATTTGTCAAAGATTGGTTGCTTTGTCTGACTGTGATTGGGGGATCTTGACCAATTATTTAATGGTTCTTCAATAAAGAGTGGATTTGATGATTTTGTAAAAGCTATAACTAAATAGATTATTGAGATGGAACTTTTGAATGAACTCAAAAAAGACTTTCGTTTTGTCGAAGGTTTTAAGGCGTGCATAAGTTGTGGTACTTGCACGGCCATATGTCCTGCAGCCGAATTCCGCGATTATGATCCAAGAATAATCACAGAAATAGTCCAACGAGGTAATGAAAATGAATTAGAGAAACTGCTTAAAAGTGATACTATTTGGTTTTGCGGAGAGTGTCTATCTTGCAAGACAAGATGCCCACGTGGTAATACTCCGGGGTACATTATCCAGGCATTACGAGCGCTTTCGATAAAGACTGGTTTTTTTGTATGTAGTGAACAGGGAAGGAAACAATTGGCAATCAAGCGAACTGTTGGAGATCATATTCTCAAATATGGATACTGTGTTTATTTAGACGAGGTTGATACCGGGATGTACCCTGAACAAGGACCTGTTTGGGATTGGTTGAAGGAAAACAGATTTGAAGTACTTGAAAAATTAAGCACAAATTATAACAAGACCGGGAAAGGAACTTTAAGACTAACATCAGAAGAATCACTTAGTGATCTAAAGAATATTTTTGATGAGACAGGAGGTACTGAAAGGCTGAATTTAATTGAAGAGTACAGCCAGAAAGCAGCAGAGAAAATGGGGATTGAATTTAGTGAGGGGAAGGATGAGTATTTTATGGAATTATATGAAAAGTAGTAATTATGCAACCAATAATTAAAAGTAAAAGTTGGGAATCATATCAGAAGCATATTGCTGAAGATAACTATTATTTTGCAAGGAGCTGCATCAGACAGAATTTCTTCCCTGCTGCAGAGGGTCTTTTTCTTGATATAATGCATAATGATTTGCATAAGGATATTTATGATGATGCTCGTCAAACTACATGTACTGGGATTGCATATCATTCCGGAATAATCCCGTTCGAGACAACAATGGGAGTTATTGCACGTCAGTTTTCGCTTATGACTGAAGCTGGATATGAGAACTTTGTAGTCTCTTGTGTCACATCGTTTGGATTATATACAGAGACTCTTGAAACATGGAAAGAATTCCCGGAAAAAGAGAGAGAAATAAGGGATGCTCTTTTGAGAGCAACTGGAAGAACTTTTGAGATTCCTAAAAATTTAGTTCATGCCAGTGACTTGATATATAAGTTTCGTAAAGAGATATCTTCGAAGTTGAAATATCGTTTGGTTAACAATAAAACCGGACAACCTTTAAACGTTGTTGATCATATTGGGTGTCATTATGCAAAAATATTTCCTAAAGAGGGAATAGGTGGAGCTGAGTTTCCATATGTTCTTGCAGGATTAATAGATGAGTGGGGAGGTTCCCAGGTAGATTATCCCGAAAGACGACATTGTTGCGGATTTGGATTTAGACAATATCTATTGAAATCAAACAGAAGTTACTCAGTTTCTAATACAAAAAAAAAGCTGGACTCAATGGAACCTTTTCATCCGGATCTGATCATT
>JAHDRO010000130.1 GCA_018433265.1 Bacteroidales bacterium | reverse complement strand
CCCATTAGTGTCCACTAAACTTTTTGTTTTATCCTTGTAACGGTCAGAATTGATGCAAAATACAATAAAAAAAGCTTGTCCACGATTTGAATTTTTACTTTTGGGAACAAAAGAAAAATCAAGCTATGCACAGCGGAAAATATGTTTTTACTCAACTCATAGAATTTCTTCCTCAAAAAACATTTCAACGAATTGTAATGAGATATCAGGGAGATAAATACATTAAATCGTTCAGCTGCTGGAACCAGTTGCTGGTTATGATGTTTGGACAACTCTCCGGTTGTGAAAGCCTCAGAGAACTTGTCTGCATTGCGACTGCGCATACCCCTAAGACCTACCATCTTGGATTTGGCAAATCTGTAATAACCCGCAGCAATCTCGCCAAGGCTAATGCAAATAGAGACAGTAAGATCTTTGAAGAGTTTGCATACAAAATGATATCCATCGCCCAGAGCAAGAGAATTACAAGGGAATTTGAAATTGCCGGCAGGTTTTATGCCTTCGATTCTACTACTATAGACCTGTGCATGAATCTCTTTTGGTGGGCCAACTTCCGCAAGACAAAAGGAGGGATTAAAGTTCATACACTCTATGATGTTGTTACTCAAATCCCGACATTTTTTCATATTACGGAAGCCAGAGTTCATGATATGAATGCGATGGACGAGATCCCTTACGAACCTAATGCATATTATATCTTTGACAGGGGTTACTTTGATCTTGCAAGGCTCTTTACCGTCAATCTTATTGGTTCTAACTTTGTTATAAGAGAGAGGGGACAACTTCAATATGAAATTGTGGATGGAGAAGACCTTCTTGAAAGGGCTGACAATATTCTCTATGACCAGACGATACGGCTTACAGGACAATTGACGGTAAAGAAATATCCGAGCCCTCTTCGACGTATTGTTTACTACTCTAAAGAACACAAGAGGACTTTTACATATCTTACTAATAGCTTTACAATCAAGGCTGAACACATTGCCTTGCTTTATAAAAACAGATGGCAGGTGGAGTTGTTTTTCAAATGGATCAAGCAGCATTTGCGCATAAAATCTTTTTGGGGAGTAACCGAAAATGCGGTTAGGATACAGATATACTCGGCTATTACGGCATATTGCCTCATTGCCATTGTTGAACATGATCTTCGTCTCAATCGAAGTACATTTGATGTACTCCGGATTCTCAGCATGTCTCTTTTCGATAAGACTCCGATAAAAGAGCTCTTCGAAAGGGCAGAACAAGTCGGTGATACGCTTGATGATGATCGTCTTCAATTAAGCTTTAATTTTTAGTGGACACTAATGTACCTGACCATTTAAAAGGTCTTAACGATAATGAGGTAGCTGCTTCAAAAAAGAAGTACGGCTACAACCGAATAGATAGTACCCGGAAAAGTACAGGACTGGAATTGTTGCTGAACATTCTTAAAGAACCGATGCTGCTTTTGCTCATTGCCGTAGCGATTATTTATGTCATTGTCGGCAACTATTCCGAAGCGTTGTTTATGTTCGGAGCTATTATTGCCGTATCCGGAATTTCGTTTTATCAGGATAACCGCAGCAAAAAAGCACTGGAAGCTTTGGAAAAACTGAATGAACCTTTGAGCAAAGTGATCCGTAATTCAGAAGTTATAGAAATTCCGACACACGATATTGCTGTTGGCGATTTGTGCATTACCGAAGAAGGAAAAATGATCAATGCAGACGGAAAAATTGTACACAGCAATGATTTTTCCGTCAATGAAGCATCTTTAACAGGTGAAAGTTTATCTGTATTCAAAAGCAGCGAAAGCGATGATAATAACATATATAGCGGTACCGTAGCCGTGTCTGGATTGGCAGTGTTTGAAGTAGAAAAAATCGGAGCAGCAACCCGTCTCGGCAAAATAGGTCTTTCTATTTCTGGTATCAAAGAAGAAGCTTCGCCTTTGCAGCTTCAGATTCGAAAGTTTGTAAAAGCAATGGCTATTGCGGGTATTATCATTTTCTTGTTGGTTTGTGTAGTGAATTATTACCATACCGGCAGTTTGATAGATAGTCTGCTCAACGGGCTTACAATGGCTATGTCTGTTTTGCCGGAAGAAATTCCGGTAGCTTTTACTACGTTTATGGCTTTGGGAGCATGGAAGCTCATGCGGGAAGGCATCATTGTCAAAAGGACCAGCATCGTGGAAACCTTGGGTAGCACTACGGTTATATGTACCGATAAAACAGGGACCATTACTGAAAATACAATGCAGTTGAAGCATCTTTACGATTATCGTTCAGATAAGATTGTTGATGAAAAAGAGTTCAATGATGATTCACTTTCTACCTTGATTAACTATGCGATGTGGAGCAGTGAACCTGTACCTTTTGACCCAATGGAAAAAACGCTTCATAAGGTGTATGAACAAACGCAAAAAAGTGATACCAGAAGAGATTATCAGATGTTTCACGAATATCCGCTGGAAGGAAAACCACCTATGATGACCCATCTTTTTGAAAATGCAGAAAAGCACCGGATTATTGCCGCTAAAGGAGCACCAGAAGCTATTCTGAATGTTTCTACGCTTTCGGAAAATGAAAGAGTTAAAGTACGGAGTATCATCAAAGATTTAGGACAGATGGGATTCCGGATTTTAGGCGTGGCAAAATCAAATTTTGAAGGAGACAACTTTCCGGAAAAACAACAGGATTTCAGGTTTGATTTTCTCGGGTTGGTAGTATTCTATGACCCACCCAAAAAAGGTATTCAGGAAGTTTTTCAGCACATTTATAATGCCGGTATAAAAGTAAAAGTAATTACGGGCGATAATACGGATACCACCAAAAGTATTGCAGCACAGGCAGGAATTATAAATACTACTGAAGCCATTGAAGGAAAAGAAATTATGGAGAATTCGGAAGAGCAACTTTTACAAAATGTTGAAGAAAAAGTATTGTTCACCCGAATGTTCCCCGATGCCAAACTTACTGTAGTAAATGCCTTAAAAAAGAAAGGTGAAGTGGTAGCTATGCTGGGGGATGGTGTAAACGACGGTCCGGCTTTGAAAGCAGCACATATTGGTGTGGCGATGGGAAGCAAGGGAACCGAAATAGCAAAAGCGGCAGCAGCCTTAGTAATTACCAATGATGATTTAGATAAATTGATTATCGGTATAGCTTCCGGCAGAAGGATTTATGCCAATATTAAATAAGCGATACAATATATTATTTCTATTCATATCCCTATTATTCTGACAGTTTCTTTGCCGTTATTTTTGGGCTGGGTATTTCCACAGATATTCACTCCGGTACACGTTATTTTTTTAGAATTGGTAATGGGACCAACCTGCTCCATAGTGTATGAAAATGAACCGATGGAAAAAAATACGATGCAGCAGAAGCCAAGAAAAATGACCGAGACATTCTTGAATATCAAAGAATTGAGCATCAGCATTGTTCAGGGATTGGTAATTACAGCAGGTGTATTGTTCGCTTATCAATGGGCTGTTCAGAATGGTGGCAATGAAGAAACCACACGAGCTATGGTGTTCACAACTTTGATTTTCGCTAATGTATGGCTGAGTTTGGTTAACCGTTCATTTGTTTACAGTATATTCGAAAGTTTTAAAAATAAAAACAACTTATTCCCACTTGTTATCGGAGCAACTTTAGTATTACTCTTTTCCATTTTATATATTCCGCCATTTGCTAAATTCTTTCAGGTAGCAGAACTGAATATAAAAGAATTAGGAATCGCAATGTTGATTGCCGCAATATCGGTATTGTGGTTTGAGGTGTATAAGTGGATAAAAAGGAAAAAATTATTATTCTGAAAACTTAGTTTCATACCATTGTTAATTTTTAGGAAACATTAAAAAATTACTTTTGTTGGTTGAATAATTCGTCATTTTTCAATAAATGAAAGATAAAACAGACTTAAAAGCTATAGCAAAGCTTTTTCTAAAGCTGGGCATCATCGGTTTTGGTGGTCCTGCAGCTCATATCGCTATGATGCGTGATGAGGTGGTTGTAAAAAGAAAGTGGCTCACAGAACAAAAATTTCTGGATTTGATTGGTGCTACAAATCTAATTCCTGGACCTAACAGTACGGAAATGGCCATCCACATCGGGCACAAAAAAGCCGGCTGGAAAGGTTTAATCACGGCAGGACTATGTTTTATTTTACCTGCCGTTTTTATAACCGGCGTTATTGCATATCTCTATAAAATTTACGGACAACTTCCCGAAGTACAACCATTCATTTACGGTATTAAACCCGCCATCATTGCCATTATTCTTGGTGCGGTTTTTCCTTTGGCAAGAAAATCGTTAAAATCAATTGAGCTTTTTATTATTGGTATGCTCGTTTTGATTGGCTCATTATTTCACATTAATGAAATATATCTAATGTTTGGTGCCGGTTTTTTTGCCCTATTTTTGGCTTATTCACGGAGCAATAAACAACACAACTTAAAAAGCTTTCTACCACTTATTTTATTGCAAATGACCAATGCGACTTTGATTTCAGCAACAAATACCAAGTTGTTTTGGATTTTTATGAAAATCGGAGCAATTCTCTATGGAAGCGGTTATGTGTTGTTTGCTTTTCTCGATACAGAATTGGTTGTTACGGGACTTTTGACAAGACAACAATTAATGGATGCTGTTGCAGTAGGGCAATTCACGCCCGGTCCCGTTTTTTCTTCCGTAACGTTTATAGGTTATCAAATTAATGGTTTAACCGGAGCTATCGTATCAACCATTGCTATCTTTATTCCTTCATTTGTGTTTGTGGCTTTATTGAACCCAATCGTAAAGAAAATGCGAAACTCAAAGCTGCTTTCGGCGTTTTTAGATGCGGTAAATGTGGCATCTGTCGCACTGATTATAGCGGTCTGTTTTGAAATGGGCAAAGAAAGCATCACGGACTGGAAAACCTTATTCATTGCGATTGTCAGCATTATTATTGTTTTCGGTTTTAAGAAACTCAATAGTGCTTTTATTGTTCTTAGTGGCTCTGTTTTAGGGCATTTGTTGACGATGATGTAAGGTGAACCCAAAAGCATAAATAGATTAAATTAAAATTAGCCGGAACTTTTAAAGATAATTGACTAATCCAAATACAATCCCTATCTTTGTTAGCGAAAACTAACTTATGATTTTTATTTAGCTATGGCAACATTTGAAAAAGAAACTATTTTCAATCTCGAAAATGCGATTGAATATACAGGCGGCGGTGTAATCAGCAAACAGGTTACCAAAAGTAAAGGTGGTAATTTGACTTTGTTCTCCTTTGACAAAGAACAGGGATTATCCGAGCATAAAACGCCTTTTGATGCCATTGTGCTGATTTTGGACGGTGAAGCAGAGATTACTATTGGTGGTAAGCTTCATCTTTTAAAGAAAGGCGACAGTATCATTATGCCGGCAAATGTTCCGCACGCACTGAAAGCGGTTGAACGCTTTAAAATGCTGCTGACGATGATACGCGATGTGTAAAATAACAAACTAAACAACCCAAAAACAATTAATTATGAGGAAGGTAATTATCCCGATTACAATACTATTAATGATTTCTGCCTGTTCGCAGTCAAGCAAGAACGAGCAAGCATTGCAAAAACAGATTGATGAATTAGAGGCTAAAATAGACAATGCCTATAAACCTGGTTTTGGTGATTTTATGGGTAGCATCCAAAATCATCACAATAAACTGTGGTTTGCGGGCATCAACGAAAACTGGGAACTGGCAGATTTTGCGATGCACGAACTTGAAGAGTTGTTTGAAGATATAAAAACGATGCATCCAGACAGGGAAGAAACAAAAGTT
>JAHDRO010000266.1 GCA_018433265.1 Bacteroidales bacterium | reverse complement strand
TTCTCTATTTTCAAATGTATGGGACTGTATTATGGTATGTTAAGGACTACATGGATATGACACCTGTAAATAATGTTGTAAATTCATTTCTGTCAATTTTCGCAGAAAATCCCTCATGGAAATTTGATGTAGAGCATGTGACAGTAATTAATGCTGGAGTTATTATTCTTCTTCAACTTGTTGTCTCCAATCTGGTGAAAAATTGGCCGGCTCTTCCTACAATGATCATGGGAATTGGGTTTGGTACGATTGGAATGGCAATTCTGTCTCTATCTACAAGTCCATGGGTTTTTATATGTGGCATCATGACATTCACATTGGGAGAGATGACAACTCATCCAAAATTCATATCATATATAGGGATGATAGCCCCTTCCGATAAAAAGGCCCTCTATCTCGGTTATTCGTTTCTATATGGAGTTATAGGAAGCAGTATAGGAGGTTTTCTTGGTTCAAGGCTCTATGTCAAATATGTAGATAATATGGGAAACCCTTCTGCACTTTGGCTGATATTCTCGTGCATAGGCTTTTTCAGTATCGTTTCTCTACTTCTGTACAACAAATTTCTCACACCTAAAAAGATGCTTTCAGATAGCGTAAAGGTCAATTGAGCATCTTTTTTCTAAATAAGATAATTGAGACAATAAATACCGCCACTACCATTAACAGCATTATGGCAATAAAATCAAATCCTCCAAAATTTGGCAGTTCCACATTCATTCCGAAAATACTTGCAATAAGTGTAGGTGGCAAAAAGAGAAGAGAAACAAAAGTAAATATCTTCATTATTCGGTTCTGTTCCAGATTAATAAGACCTAAAACAGTGTTTTGTAAGTACTCTAGCCTCTCGAAACTAAAATTTGTATGATTAATAAGAGAATTTATATCTCTCAAAAGTATATCAAGCTTGGGAAAAAGGTCCCTTGGAAACTTATCGCTCTTAAGAATACCCGATATCATCCTTTGTTTATCAACGATGTTCTCTCTGACCAACATAGTGTTCTC
>JAHDRO010000371.1 GCA_018433265.1 Bacteroidales bacterium | reverse complement strand
ATAAGAGCAAGTATACACGCAAAAAAAGTAATCATTAGTTTATATAAATTTTGTTAAGCAAATTCACGGTTTTACCCACTCAATCTTAACACCCCTCCTCTCCATACCTCTAAACCAGGTCATCTGTCTCTTCGCAAATTGATGAATGGCAACTTTAAGTTTTTCCACCATCTCTACATATTCAAGATATCCTGTAAGATAAAGAGTAACATATTTGTACTCAAGACCATAATAAATAAGATCATCCGGAGCAATACCTTTATCGAGTAAAGTCTTAACCTCTTCTATCATTCCATTCCTGAGCCTTTCTTCAAGTCTCTGATCAATTCTTCTTACTCTCTCCTCTCTGCTTATCATCATCCCAATAAACCTTGTAACAATAGGAAAACCTTCAAGAATTCTCATTTCAGGATTATCTTGCTGATAGATTTCGATCTCGATAGCTCTTATTACTCTTTTTTTTGTATCAATGTCTGTTTTGTTGTGCAAAGATTTCATTGACTCAAGCTTTCTGACAAGCTCCTCCATCGACATTTGCTCCAAATCCTTTCGCAACTCAATGTTCTCTGGAACCTCTGCAAAAGAATATCCTTTTGTTACAGCTTCTATATACAATCCACTCCCTCCACAAAGAATCGGCATTTTTCCTCTCTCACGAATATCCCTGTAAACCCTCAAAAAATCCTTCTGATATCTAAAGAGATTATACTTTTCGCCAGCCTCTACAATATCAATAAGATGATATGGAACCCTTATGCCATTAACTTCGTAATCGGCAAGGTCTTTACCGGTTCCTATATCCATACCTCTGTACACCTGTCTGGAGTCGGCAGAAATAATCTCTCCTCCTATCTGAAGTGCAAGATTGACCGCATATTTAGTTTTGCCGGAAGCAGTTGGACCTAATACACATATCAAATCTTCGTTCATTTGGCAAATTTACATTATTTTTGTACTCTCATGCCAAAAGCTAAGAGTAAAATAGAGATTAAAAACAAGAAGGCTTCTTTTGAATACGAATTCATTGAAGTCTTCACAGCAGGAATAGTACTTACCGGTACCGAAATTAAATCGATCCGTGCAGGTAAAGCCTCACTGGCAGATTCTTATTGCTATTTTGCGGGTAAAGAGCTATATGTCAAAAATATGCATATTGCAGACTATTGGTGGGGTTCTTTTAACAAACATGATCCAAAACGAGACAGAAAACTGCTTCTGACAAGTAAAGAGCTACGCAGACTATACAGGGCAACCAGAGAAAAAGGAATGACAATTGTTGCCACACGACTATTTATATCAGAAAGAGGTTATGCAAAGCTTAACATTGCACTTGCAAAAGGTAAAAAAGAATATGATAAGCGTCAGGCGATCAAGGAAAAAGATCTTAGACGCGAACAGGAACGCAGTTAGACTATTTTACTTGTTTTGATACCGGTTTCTTTTTTTGCTGCTGTTCAATCATTGCCGGCTTACCTTTCTTTATACTGTAAATAAGAAGAATAAATCCCGTAATAATAAATGGCAGACTCAGTAATTGCCCCATATTGAGAGGCATGCCCTGTTCGAAGGCAACTTGAGGTTCCTTGACATATTCTATTAAAAAGCGGGCAGTAAAAAGCAAAATGAGGAAAACGCCGAAAAGAGTACCTCTTTTGAGTTTTGGGAGCCACTTTCTGTACATGTGCATCAAAATAAGAAAAATTATCAAGTAAGCAATAGATTCATAAAGTTGAGTCGGATGTTTAGGAACAGTCTCCCCTCTGAGTGTAAAAATAAAGCCCCAAGGAAGATTTGTAGGATTACCATAAATCTCTGAGTTCATAAGGTTGCCCAGTCTTATAAGAGAGCCTGCAAGAGCTGTTGCAATCCCAAGCCTGTCCATTAGCCAGAGAAAATCAAAATGATATTTCTTGCCGTATTTGGCAACGAACCACCACATTGTTAACAGGATTCCTATTGCACCACCATGACTTGCCAGTCCACCATTCCATATTTTAAGTATCTCTATCGGATTCGCAAGATAGTAATCAGGTTCGTAGAAAAGGCAGTGTCCCAATCGAGCACCTACAACAGCGGCAAACAGAAGCGCATAAAGAAGCTTGTCCAATATGTCTACTGAAATACCTTCACGCTTAAAAAATTTAACAAAAAGATAGAAACCTATTATAAATCCAGATACAAACAAAATACTGTAATATCTGATATGTACTGAACCTATGGAGAAAATGTCAGGAGAAGGTCCCCATGTTATAAAGAGAGGTGATATCATCTTATATCTCTAGTTTTTCAATGGTTATTTATTTGATTACCAAGTTCATCTATTAAGTCTGACAAAAACACTCAGTGGTAAGTTTTTGCCAAATCTGTCTCTAAGTAGCAGCTCACCATACTCAAGCTCCTTGCCACTAAACTCATCGGGCAACTTCCCATTCAAAAAGGCACTTCTGACAAGAGTGTCGGCAAGCACAGCAGAGTAGCCGTTCGAATACAAATTAAGTACCAAAAAACTGTTATTTGGAGCAAGTATCTTTGCAACACCGGTAAGAAGTTCAAAGAGATGCTCATCCAGTTTCCATCTCTCTCCGCTCGGTCCATGGCCATATGCCGGAGGATCCATAATTATACCCTGATATAGATTACCCCTTTTGGCTTCTCGCTTGACAAAACTCAAGGCATCTT
>JAHDRO010000193.1 GCA_018433265.1 Bacteroidales bacterium | reverse complement strand
TGAAACTTATCTTGGCCAAGGCGGTGTAAATCTTTCAGGGGGCCAAAAACAAAGGCTTTCTATCGCAAGAGCTCTAGTTAAAAACCCTGAACTATTGATATTAGACGATGCAACATCTAGCGTCGATTTGATTACAGAAAGAAAAATCAAAGAAGGTTTAAAAAGAAATCTGTCAACTACAACTATTTTAATTGCCCAAAGAATAACATCTGTAATGGATTCTGAAAACATAATAGTGTTGAACAATAGCAAAATAGAAGCTATCGGCACACACGACTATCTATTGGGCCATTCAGAAATATATAAATCCATCTATATCTCTCAATTGGGAGAGGAGGTGTCTAGTTTTGGAGCGTAATACTAAGAAAATCACAGGCATTCACGGGCCTCATTCGATAATTCCCGTTGAAAAGCCAAAAGACAGCAGTTCAACACTTAGAAGGCTATTCTCCTATTTCGGAGAAGAAAAAAATAAAATATTCATAGCATTTGCACTGGTCATATTGTCCACATTTTTAACGCTTTTAGTGCCTTATTTTACCGGGAAAATAGTTGATGCATTGACCGTTCCAAAAGAAAAAATAAACCTATTGAAAGTGAGAAGGCTCATACTCTTTGTGTTGAGTTTTTATGCATTTAGTTCATTATTTATGTACATGCAAGAGTTTATAATCGCTGGGATTTCACAAAGAGTTGTGTATAACATAAGAAAAGATATATTCGCCAAATTTCAAAAAATGCCTGTCATTTTTTTCGACAAGACAACTCATGGAGAACTTATGAGTAGGGTTACTAATGACATCGACAATATAAACAACACCATATCCCAAACTATGATACAGTTTATGCAAACTTTCATAAGTACCATAGGCACTGTAATCATCATGTTTTATATAAATGAAATCATGGCGCTGATTACACTTGCGACAGTCCCAATCGTGCTTTTAGTCACAAAGATTATAGCTAATAATACAAAAAAGTACTTCAAAACTCAGCAACAATTTCTTGGCAATCTCAATGGACATATTGAGGAGTCCATAAGCGGAATAGATGTTGTTCGAATGTTCAACAAAGAAGACGACATGATTGGCAAGTTTAAAAAATACAATGACGATCTAAAAGAAGTAGGTATAAAAGCTCAAATATGGTCTGGCTTTATCATGCCTATAATGAATGCTATCGGCAATTTGACTTTTGTAATCATAGTATTGTCCGGCTCATTGCTGACTTTGAAAAACATCATAACAATAGGTGTAGTCACAAGCTTTATTTTTTACTCTAAACAGTTTCAAAAGCCGATAAATGAATTGGCATCCACTTTCAACCAATTGCAGTCAGGTATAGCAGGTGCAGAAAGGGTTTTTGAGATATTAGATGAGACTGATGAAAGAGAAGATGAGCCTGATGCAATAGAGATAAAAGATGTAGATGGAAAAGTCGAGTTTAAAAATGTGTATTTTAATTACAATGAGAACAAAGAAGTTTTAAAGGATATCAGTTTTGTTGTAGAAGCTGGAACAAATGTAGCTTTAGTAGGGCCAACGGGTGCAGGAAAAACCACAATAGTAAATCTATTGACCAATTTTTATGAAGTAACCAAAGGTGAAATATTAATTGATGATATAAATATAAAGAAATACAAGAAAAATTCGCTAAGAGAAATGTTCGGCGTCGTATTGCAAGATACTTATCTATTCTCTGGAACTATAAAAGAAAATATTAGATATGGGAAACTAGACGCTGCGGATGAAGAGATAATTAGAGCTTGTAAAATATCAAATGCTGATGAATTCATCAAGAGATTGCCAAATGGATATGAAACTTATATAACCGAAGGTGGAGGTAATTTAAGCCAAGGTCAAAGACAACTTTTAGCAATTGCAAGAGCTGTTTTAAAAGACCCTTCAATCCTCATATTAGATGAAGCTACATCAAATGTAGATACTAGAACGGAATTGAAGATACAAGAAGCTATGATCTCATTGATGGAAAATAGAACCACATTCATCATCGCCCACAGGCTCTCAACTATAAGAGACGCAGACATAATAATGATGATTGAAGACGGAAAAATAATTGAAAAGGGAACACATGAAGAGTTGATAGCAAAAAAAGGAGCTTACTTCAATCTATACATGAGCCAATATTTGAATACTACTGAGTAAAATAAAAGGAAGAATGATCTTCCTTTTATTTATTAGATATGTGTTTGATCATTTCAAATAAAAGCTTATCTCTTCTTTTTATTGCCTCTTCGTCTCTTCCATTTGAGTAATCGTAAAATCCTTTTTTTGTCTTAACCCCGAGATAGTTATTTTCTATTAACTCTTCTAAAATTTTAGGAACTTCTTTTTCATCCCCCAAGTCTTTGAAAAGATAACTTGAGATGTTGTAAAAAGTATCTAATCCCCCTAAATCTGCTGTCTCTAATGGTCCTATTATAGGGTATCTAAAGCCTGGCCCATATTTCATAGCTTTATCAACATCTTCGACGCTCGCAATCCCCTGTTCCACAATGTGCATAGCTTCCCTAAAAGCGGCAAACTGAAGTCTATTGCCTATGAACCCAGGGACATCTCTATTTACTACTACAGCTTGTTTTCCTATAGTTTCAAGAAGGCTTTTTAAATCATTGACCATCTCATCGCTGGTCTCTTCTCCTCTAATTAACTCTACTAATGGGATTATGTGTGCGGGATTCCAAAAATGCATTCCGATAAATCTGGATTTGTCATTAAGTTTAGATGATATTTGATTGATGCTAAGACCTGATGTGTTTGTAGCAAAATAGGCATCTTTTTTAGCGATTTCTTCTAATTCTTTCCAAAAATCTTGTTTTATTTCGAGTTTTTCAACAATGCATTCAATTATCAAGTCACAATTTTTAAATTCATTCTTGTCGGTAGAAAATTTTATTTTCGAAAAAATATTGTCTACTTCATTTTCATTCATCAAGCCTTCTTCAATTAGGCTTTTGTTGAATATGTCTATCAAATTTCTAGATTTTGTTAAATATTCTTCCTTAATGTCATTTACAATTACATTTTTACCAAATCTTGCGAATATTTGAGCGATTCCTGAGCCCATAGTGCCAGCACCAGCTATACCTATTAAGTTTATATCTTTTAGCATCTTAACCATCTCTCCATTCTTTAAATAAAAGGCTGCTTTACGCAGCCTTTTATTATATTTCCATTTTCTTTAAATCTTCAGCGATAATTAGTTCAGCTTCAGTACTATTTTGTACATCTTCAATGGTGAATTCTGGGTTTATTTCTTTTAACACAATGCCTTTGTCAGTAACTTCCATTACTCCCATTTCAGTGATGATCATATCCACTTGGTGTGCAGCAGTTAAAGGAAGTGTGCATTCTTTCAAAATCTTAGGCGCGCCTTTTGCAGTGTGTTCCATTGCTATGATTACTTTTTTAGCTCCTGTAACTAAGTCCATAGCTCCACCCATTCCTGGAACCATCTTGCCTGGAATCATCCAGTTGGCAAGGTTTCCCTTTTCATCAACTTGCAATGCCCCAAGTACAGTAATATCGACATGTCCACCTCTTATTATTGTAAAAGATGTGGCCGAGTCAAAGAATGCTCCGCCTGGAAGTATAGTCACAGGTTGTCCACCAGCGTTTACAATTCTCATGTCTTCTTTTCCTGGCTCTGGTGCTGGCCCTAATCCAATAAATCCATTTTCCGATTGAAGAAATATGTTCATGCCTTCAGGTATATAGTTTGCTACCATTGTTGGAAGTCCTATACCTAAATTTACAACGTCTCCGTCTTTTAATTCTTTTGCAACCCTCTTAGCAATAAATGCTTTTATTTCATTCTTGTCCATTAATTTGCACCTCCATCAACGATGTAGTCGACAAATATACCTGGTGTTACAACATCGTTTGGATCTAAATCTCCAACTTCAACTATCTCACTAGCTTCAACTATCACTGTTTCTGCAGCAGTTGCCATTAGAGTATTGAAGTTTCTTGTTGCTCCAAAATATACTATATTCCCAAATTTATCTACCTTTTGCCCTGCAATCAAAGCCACATCGGCTTTAAGTGGTTTTTCAAGTAAATACTCAACACCATCAACTGTTATTTTTTGTTTTCCTTCTTCAATTACAGTGCCAACGCCTGTTGGAGTCAATATCCCGCCAAGTCCTGCTCCACCGGCTCTTACTTGCTCAGCCAATGTGCCTTGTGGAACTAAAACAACTTCCATCTCTCCAGCATTCATTTGTCTACCTGTTTCAGGATTTGTGCCAACATGTGATGCGATGAGTTTTTTAATTTGGTGATTTACAACTAATTTGCCTACTCCATAGTCGGGAAAACTTGAGTCGTTGCAAATCAAAGTTAAATCCTTAACATTTTTTTCAACAAGTTTATCTATTATCTTATGTGGGTTTCCACATCCGAGAAAACCGCCTACCATTATCGTCATACCATCTTTAATCATGTCAACGGCTTCATCAATGCTGATTAACTTATTCATCTAATTCCCACCTTTCAATTATCTTCTAACTATCATTGAGATGCCTTGTCCGCCACCTATGCAAAGAGTTGCCAAACCATATTTGCTATCTCTTTTTTGCATTTCATGTAACAATGTAACAAGGATTCTTGCTCCTGAAGCTCCTATTGGATGGCCTAAAGCAATAGCTCCTCCATTGACATTTGTAATATCCATGTTCAAATTCAAGTCTTTAGCAACTGCAATTGCTTGAGCTGCAAACGCTTCGTTTGCTTCAACTATTTCTATATCATCTATCTTAAGATTTGCTTTTTCTAATGCTTTTTTACTTGCAGGAATTGGACCAGTACCCATTATAGATGGGTCAACGCCAGCTGATGCGTAGCTTACTATCTCCGCAATAGGTGTTAATCCCAATTCATCAGCTTTTTCTTTGCTCATTACTACTAATGCAGCAGCGCCATCATTAATGCCTGATGCATTTCCTGCTGTAACTGTTCCATCTTTCTTGAATGCTGGTTTTAATTTTGCTAAAGCTTCAATTGTGGTACCAAATCTTGGGAACTCATCAGTATCTACTACTTTGGGATCTCCTTTTCTTTGTGGTATTACGATTGGAACAATTTCATCTTTAAATCTTCCGCTCTTTATAGCTTGTTCTGCTCTTAATTGGCTATTCAATGCAAATTGGTCTTGTTCTTCTCTTGTTATATTGTATTTTTCAGCAACATTTTCAGCTGTTATGCCCATATGATAGTGATTGAAAATATCTGTCAATCCATCTTCTACCATGTAGTCAACAACTTCTCCATTTCCCATTCTTTGTCCCCATCTATGGTTTTTCAATAGATATGGAGCTTGAGACATGTTTTCAGTTCCGCCAACTACAACTATGTCAGCATCTCCCGCTTTAATAGCTTGAGCTGCTAATGCGACTGTTTTTAAACCTGATCCACATACTTTATTTACTGAAAAACTAGTGACATATTCAGGTATTCCAGCTCCCATAGAAACTTGTCTAGCTACATTTTGTCCAAGACCAGCTTGTAGTACATTTCCGAAAATTACTTCGTCAACCATCTCTGGGTTTACGTTTGCTCTCTTTAGAGCTTCTTTTACTGCTGCTACTCCTAAATCTACGGCGCTTACATCTTTAAAAGCTCCACCGTATGCTCCTATTGGAGTTCTAACAGCACTCACGATTACTGCTTGTTTCATAAAATTTCTCCTCCCTTAATACCATAATTCTAAAATATTTATCCCATCCCCATTTTATAGTATATCATAGCCTATAAATAAATTGTATATAATTTAATATATTCCAAAGCTAGCTAGTATTATTGCAGGGATTGATGACAATACTGGCAATATCAAAGATGTCACGCAAATATCTATATATGATTCTTTATGAGTCATGCCAGTTACCGCTAAGAGCGTCAATACTGCACCATTATGTGGTAGAGTATCAAGTCCCCCTGATGCTAGGGATGCTATTCTATGAAAAGCTTCAGGACTAATTCCTCTTTCTAAAGCAATTTGGTAATATTTTTCTCCTAATGCTGCTAAAGCTATCCCCATGCCTCCTGATGCAGATCCCGTTGCTCCAGCTAATAAATTAACTGCTACTGCTTCTGAAATAAGAGGGGAACCCTTAATATTCAATACAGCATCTGTGAGAGTTTGAAATCCTGGAACTGCTTTAACTACAGATCCAAAGCCTACTGCTGCAGAAGTATTTATAATAGCAATTATTGATCCACTTGCTCCATTATTTATGCTCTTCGTAAATCCTTTATATTGTTTGTAGTTTAAAATCATAGTTAAAACTATTCCTGAAAGAAGAGCAACAATTATATCCCATTTGAGAACATTAAGTGTCACTATTACACTTACTAGTGGCAATATGGATAAAAATGGATTTGGCAATTCTTCATCTGATAAGACCATTTCTTCATTTTTCACTTTTGGCTCAGTAAACACTTCACCATTTGCTCTGAGTTTCTTTTCTCTCCATGAAAGATACAAGTATCCAAGAATAAACATGAACAATGCAGCTACAATCCCCATTATAGGTGCAGCTGTTGGAGTAGTATGGAAATACTCCATAGGTATTAGATTTTGAATTTGTGGTGTCCCCGGCACAGCTGTCATAGTAAATGTAAACGAGCCTAGAGCAATACAACCAGGAATCAATTTTCTAGAAATATTTGCTTCTCTAAAAAGTGCCAAAGCCAATGGGTACATAGCAAATACTACTACAAATAAACTTATTCCGCCATATGTCAATACCGCACAGCCTAAAATAACTCCTAGGATAGCTCTTTTAGCGCCTATTATCTTTGTAAGCCAATGCGCTATTGATCTGGCAGCTCCTGTATAATCCATCAAATGTCCAAATACAGCCCCTAACATAAATGCTGGAAACCAAGACTTAGTAAATCCTACAAACCCCGTCATATAAACGTTTGTGTATGAGTCTAATAAAGGAATTCCCCCAAAGATCGCCACTACCAAAGCTGTAAGAGGTGCTACCCAAATAATCGAATAGCCTTTATAAGCTAAAAACATAAGAAGAACAAGACCTATAAATATACCTAGCATACATTTACCTCCTCAATTTGTATTTTAATTTGCAGTCCAACCACCATCGATAGTGAGCATTGAACCGGTAATATGATCTCCTGCACTCGAACACAAGAACATTGCAACATCTGCAATTGTTTCTGGCTCAATTAATTTTTTAACAGCACATTTTGAAAGCATAATATTTCCTATAACTTCATCAGTACTTATGCCATGTGTTATTGCTTGGTCAGCTATTTGATTGTCAACTAAAGGTGTTCTCACATATGATGGGCAAATAGAATTTACTGTTATTCCAAAAGGTCCGCCTTCCAATGCTGCAGTTTTAGTAAGTCCTCCTAATCCATGTTTTGCGGAAACATAAGCAGCTTTAAATTCAGAAGCAACTAATCCATGTATAGAATTTAGATTTATGATCCTGCCCCAACCTTTCTTTTTCATGTATGGCCATGAGTATTTAGTCAATAAAAATGGAGCTGTGAGCATCAAATTCATCATAAAATCCCATCTGTCTTCAGGAAAGGATTCAATAGGTGAAACCGTTTGAATACCAGCTACGTTTACCAACACATCTATGCCATCAAAGTTTTCAACGGTAAAATCTACTAATTTTTTACAATCTTCCCTTTTGCTTAAATCTGTCATTATGAATTTTGCATTTAATTTTGAAGCCTCTTCCATTAGTTTGTTCTCATTTATATCTGCCATAACTACTTTTGCCCCGTCTTCAGCAAATTTTTTAGCTATAGCAAGCCCTATACCACTCGCTGCTCCTGTCACTATGCATACTTTATTTTCTAACATTGTACAACCCCCTTTTTTGTAATTATTTAATTGCAAGATTTGTGCCAACGTTTTCATAAAAATAAGAGTAAAAACTCATATTTCACTGCGAAAAATAAAAGACTACTAAACCTTATTAACAAAGTATTTTAGTAGTCTAAAGTGAAACAATAGTTTTTATAAAATTTTTATATTTCAAAATATATGAATACCGAAAAAATGTCATGTTTAGTTTACAATATATCGGTTTATTATGCTAAAATGTTAACTATAGTTAACAATTATAGGGTCATTTTAACGGCATTGTAAATAATACTTTAATTCATAGACTGTGATAAATATATAACATCATTCTAACTCATATTTTTCTATTTTTTCATATAGAGCAGTTCTACTTATTTTTAAAATCTCAGCAGCTTTTGTCTTGTTCCCATTAGATGCAATCAATGCGTTTGATACTA
>JAHDRO010000317.1 GCA_018433265.1 Bacteroidales bacterium | reverse complement strand
TACAATTGTCTCATAAACAAATATCAGAAATACTTGAAGCACTCTCTATAGCTGATATGGACAAAGTATTAGCAATCATTGATCAAATAGAACTTATCTATCCACAATTTGCATATGAATTAAAAATTTTGGCCCAAAATTATGATTATTCCCAAATTGAAGAATTATTAAAAAACAAACTTAGATGAATAACATCGATTTTAAAGATGGATACATACCAGACATCCTTATTGTTGACGATATGCCGGCCAATCTTGTATTACTTAGGCATATCCTCAAGAATGTGGGCTACAAAGTTAGACCTGTACCAAATGGACAATTAGCTTTGAAAGTTGCAGAAAAAGAAAAACCTGACCTGATTTTTTTGGACATAATGATGCCTGATATGGATGGATTTGAAGTTTGCCGCAAATTCAAGGAAAACCCTGACATGAATGACATTCCTATAATATTCATTAGCGCTTTAAATGATACAGAAAATATAGTTAAAGCACTGAATTCTGGTGGATCGGACTATATTACAAAACCTTTTAAGGCAGAAGAAGTCAGAGCAAGAGCAGCTACTCATATCAAACTATATCTCCAAGCCAAGGAGTTACTAAAAGCCAATGCCGAAAAAAACAAATTCTTTTCAATTATTGCGCATGATCTTAAAAGTCCTTTCAGCAATTTTCTTGCAGTTACTCAAACGCTCGAAGAGATGCTTCCACAACTTACAACGGATGAAATACGCTCATTTGCTTCGAGCATGCATAAATCAGCAACAGTTCTGTATCGTCTACTGGAAAATCTCCTTCAATGGTCAAGAATTCAGAGAGGGTTAATTACATACGAACCAACAGAATTTCAAATTAATTCCTTAATTACTGAAAGTGTTTCAATGTATAAAGACACTGCAAAAAATAAAGAAATTGAAATATCTCTCTATGTTCCTGAAAATCTAAAAGCTTATGCAGATGTTAACATGTTGCAGACAGTCGTTCGGAATCTTCTCTCCAATTCAATAAAATTCACTCCTAGAGGTGGTAAGATATTTATAAATGCTAAAACACTTGATGAAGAATACATAGAAATAAGCATCAGGGATACTGGGATAGGAATGCCTCCTGCAATAGCAGACAACCTATTTCGCATAGATGTAAAAACGAATAGAGATGGCACCGAAGAAGAACCAAGCACTGGCCTTGGGTTACTCCTTTGCAAAGAATTTGTTGAAAAAAACAAGGGGAAAATTTATCTGGAAAGCGAAGAAAATGCTGGTACTACATTTCATTTTACTGTACCGCGTAAAATAGCTCTTTAGGATAACAATCATTTAATTGACTCCAATCTTTTATACTCACTTATAATCTAATACCTTAAAAAATGAAACCTTCTTCAATAATAATTTTAAAAAGTGCTATTATTATTTTTATTATAGCACTTGTTTCCAAAGTATCCGGGCAAGAAATAAGCCACTCAGGTTATGTTGACACTCTGCAGTTCAAATCAAAACAATATTTTTCAAATCCTAATTATGGAGCCCAGTTGGAAAACTATATGGGAACTAGGTCTATCTCTTTTGAATTTCCTGGCAAAAGTGCCAAGCAACTTTACAATGCATGTTTGAAACTATTTAGAGGATATACGGAAAAAATTGAATTTATAGAAAACCGAATTATTGATTCCTATTATATAAAAGAAGTTGAATATTCAGACCCAAGTGGAGAAGTTAATCAATATATGTATTTGTACAATTACATGGTGATATGTGATGATGAAAAAATAACTATTGAAAATCCTCATATTGCCACCTTATACACAGAATTCAACGCCAATACAGGAGTTGTAAAGGATTATATATCAGTAGCTTCATACATATCTTTGCTGCAGGAATTCAGCTCAAAAGATAAAGGAGGAAAATTAAAAGAAAAACGTGATGAATTAAGGGCATTCCTGTCTTCAAATGTCAAAAATGGTTATCAAGAGTTAAGCAATCAACTTAATCATTTTACTGACAGCCTTTTAACAAGTATTAATAATGGCATAGAGTTAGACTCATTGGAATGGATTTCAGATGCCTACGCACCTGTTTTTACGTTGAGCATTGAAGGACTAACAGCAAGCAATAATCGCAATTACATGGTTATCAAGACACCCGAGAAAAACAGCGATCAAATAAAAAATAAAACAAATGCTTTAGTCAATTTCGTTCATATGGATGAACCAATAGAATATTATAGCAGCATTATCAATAACAGGTATGCATTTTATGAAATAAGAGATATTCCTGCTTACGTAGTTGATTCCTACTTTGATAAAGGAATTATTAACTTTAGTGATAT
>JAHDRO010000035.1 GCA_018433265.1 Bacteroidales bacterium | reverse complement strand
TTCCGTTGTGCGCTTTCACGGTGGCAAAGTGACTTTCAATGAACAAGAAATAATCCGTTATTACGCTATACCTATTCAGCCTTATGGGTTGGGCTGGTGGTTCAATACTTGCAAAGTAGTTTTCAAGTTCTGCAATATCATTAATCCAGTTTTGGGGTTGTTCCTTTATAGGGTGTTCAATTCGTTCAGTTTTGAATACCTCAACTTTTGGCAATGGTGCAACGTGTGAAAATAAAATGTTTTGTTGGTGGGTAACCTTAGTAACTTTAGTAACTTTTTCAGGTTCGGGCTGTGGTTGTTCCTGAATGTTCCTTTTCCTGAATAGTCGCCAATCCTGTTTTATTAAATAGTCTGCAAGGTCGTTACCTTCGCTTTTGTCCCTTTCAGGTGCTAACTGCTCCAGTAAGTCCGAAAATATAAAACGTGTACCGGGTAAACGGCTTTCATATTCTTTGGCTTTGGTTTCCCATTCTTTAAAGGTGTTACCGTCTTTTGAAAGGTCGGGAAATACATACACAAAACGCCCTTGTAATACTTTCAGCTTGTCAAATGAAAAACTGCTTTTGTTGTAAACTGCCAACCAAATAAGGCTTTCAGGTGCTTCAGGTAAACCAAAATACAATGTACCGTAAACGGCTGTTTTTGGGGCTTCAACTAATGCAACGGGGTTACTGTGGTACTTGCTTAAAAGGTGTTCGCCAAATAAACAGGAAATTCGTTTATCCTGCTTTGTGTATGCTTCCAACCATTCGGGCAACGGAATATTGTTTCGGGTGTGGTGCTTTTCAATTATTGAGTGTAAAAAGTCCGTGCCTGTGGTGTGGTTTTGTTCGTCAAACTGCTTAACCTGAACGGCTCTTACATTACCCTTTATATCAATAAAAGGAAAAGTATTTGCCCCTGCTCTGTAACCATTTGCAACCGTACCCAATCGGTACAACTGAATAACCTTTGTAACCTCATCAACTTCAAAGGGAAATTGTACCCTGTAAAATAGGTTCTGTATAAACGTGTTCTTTTCATAGCGTTCGGGTTGTAATGTTTGTTTGAATGTTTCAAAGTCAAAAAATACGGGTTCAGGTGTGGGCTGTGGTATTGCTTTTTTTCGCTTTGGCTTCCAGTTGTTCGGAAATTCCGAACGGTTGCCCCTTTCCTGTTCCTGTATTGCTTTTACGTAACCGTCCAAATACGGGTTAAGGTGGTACGAACAATTACTTTCACGGTCGCAACGTCCGTACTGTTCAGGTAAATATTCGCCTGTTTCCGTATCAATGTACAGTACAAACGTCTTTTTATTACAGTCGGGGCAATGGTGTTTTTTACTGCCTTTTTCTAAACTGTATCGGTGGGGTTGGTTACTAAAGTTACTAAAGTTACTCATTGAAAAAACCTTTTTATTTGCGTTAAAAACTTAGTCCCGATGCTTCAATAAATACCGCTAATTGGTTTTGTGAAACCCTATCTACAACCAAACTCAAAGCCCGCAACTGTTTTATGAAATTGGTCTTTTTGAAAGGTGTTATTCCGTCATCAATACAAAAGGCTCTATATTCCGGGTACAGGTCTTTTATTAACTTGTAATTGGTTAAACTGCCTTTGTATTCGTTTTCATTCAAAAACATCTGTACGCTGTTACTTTCAATTTTGTATTGTTCAACGGCTTGTCGGGCTGCTTCACAATCTGAAAACTTCTTTTGCTCCAGTAACCTG
>JAHDRO010000356.1 GCA_018433265.1 Bacteroidales bacterium | reverse complement strand
TTAAATCTGATTTAAGAGAATTCCTAATAGTTTTTCTCCTTTGATTAAAAGTGCTTTTCACAATTTTTTTAAAAAAAGCCTCATCACATCCAAGAGTATTCCTCGAGTTTCTTGTCAATCTTATTACGGCCGACTTGACCTTTGGAGGAGGATTAAAACAATGTTCACTTACTGTAAAAAGATAATCAATATTATACCATGCCTGCAATAAAACTGAAAGTATTCCGTAACTCTTATTGCCGGGGGGAGAGGATAATCTTTCGGCAACTTCCTTTTGTACCATCCCTACCACCATTGGAATCTTATCCTTATATTCCAGTACTTTGAAAAAAATCTGTGACGAAATATTATATGGAAAATTTCCGATAACAAAAAAATACCCTTCAAAAACACTTTCCAAGTTCAATTTCAAAAAATCCCCTTCAATAATTTTTCCATCCAGCTCAGGAATATTATTTTGAAGATACTCCACTGCCTCACTGTCTATCTCAACCACCTTAAAATTAATATTGTCCTTGTTAACAAGATATTGAGTAAGAACACCCATTCCCGGCCCAACTTCCAAAACATTGAATTTCGGTAAATGAAGTCCTTCCAGAGAACCGACATTCTGAATTAAACACTCGGAACTAATCGGTGAGAGACTCTCCACAATTCTGTTAGCAATTTTCAAATCTCTAAGAAAATGCTGCCCCAAAGCTTTTTTTGGTGTGACGATCATGGAACAAAGCTACCGATTTTGGAAGGATTTTCCCACATTTTATCAATGGTGAGTATAACAGGAAGATGATCACTTATACCTCCGTTATATCTAGGGCCTATGTAGCAACGAAAAGGCTTTTTCCCAAGATAAATTTTATCCTCTTCAAATAAAAACTCAGGTCGGAATATCCGCATAGCACAATCCAAACAGCAAACAGGCTCGTTTCTGTCTAATAAATTTGAAGAGACAAAAAACATATCAATCAACTCCCATGATGCCCTGTATTTTATAGTCCCCTCTCCAAGCCTTCTTATCCCTATAGCCAAATTATACAAATTTGAATTGTCTACTCCGTTTCCAGTCACTTTTTTAAAAAGATCCGAATCAGGCGTATCGTTAAAATCCCCCATTATGACAATATTTGCTTTGTTATTAGATTGAAAAACTGAGTCACAAGCGATTCGAAGTTTTTTGGCTGCTGCTTCACGTTTTGGCCTGGAAATTAATTCTCCTCCAAATTTAGACGGCCAGTGATTAACAAAAACATGCAGAGTATCCAAATCCTCCAATACGCCTTTTACATAAAGAATAAATCTTGTTTTAAAAGAAGTATCTGAGGTTATAACAGGATAATAATTGACACTAACAGGCTTAAAGTATTTTCTTCTATAAAGCAAAGCCACATCAATACCACGCTCATCAGGAGAGTCTCTGTGAATTATTTTATAATCAAGCATGGCAAGTGGTGTTGCTTTTACAAGTTGTTCCAGCACGAAATGATTTTCAACTTCTGCCAAACCTATTACAACAGGGTAATTAATCTCACTTATATTATTATCACTGCTCACAGCTTCACCTGTTGAGATAATTACTTTCGCAATGTCATTTCTTTTTTTGGCAAATCTATTCCAACCCCATCTTCTTTGCCCCTTTGGAGTAAATTCATCATCAGAAGTAGAAGGATCATTAAAGGGATCAAAAAAATTTTCCAAATTCCAAAACATAATTTTATATTTTGAATTTATTATTTGAGCACTACAACGGTTGTTAAAACTAAAGAGCAAACTCGAAAGCAGTACAATTTTTATTATTAATACCCTTAAAATCAACATCTCTGTTCTATGGCTATTTTATTCAGACTGATATATAAAATAACTAATGTTATAAAAATACAAATCATCCATAAATATTAAGAACATTTTATGTTAATTATCTGATTTTGTGGTGTTTTTGTCTATTATTAAATTTTTCGGCAAAAATTAATTAATTTCGAACTTTATAAAATTATAGAAAATGTCACTGCAATGTGGTATAGTCGGCCTTCCTAATGTCGGAAAATCAACACTTTTCAATTGTATAAGTTCAGGAAAAGCTCAAGCAGCAAATTTTCCGTTCTGCACTATAGAACCAAATATTGGCTCAACCCTGGTTCCAGATTATAGACTTCAAGTTCTTGAACAGCTTGTTCACCCAAATAGAGTTGTTCCTGCAACTGTAGAGATTGTAGACATTGCAGGACTTGTAAAAGGAGCCAGCAAAGGAGAAGGCCTCGGCAATCAGTTTCTTGCTAATATTAGGGAAACTGATGCCATTATTCATGTTTTAAGATGCTTTGATGATCCAAATGTTGTTCATGTAGATGGGAGTGTCAATCCTATAAGAGATAAGGAAATAGTTGACACTGAACTTCAACTTAAGGATCTCGACACTATTGAAAGCAGAATGAATAAAGTAATAAAACAGGCTCAGACCGGAGGAGACAAAACAGCTAAGAGGCTCTATGAAGTTCTTCTTAAATACAAAACTGCTCTTGAACAGGGTCGCTCAGCAAGGAGTGTTGTTTTTGACAATCTTGAAGATAAAAAACTTGCAAAAGATCTCTTTTTGCTTACTGATAAACCTGTTTTATATGTATGTAATGTCGACGAATCTTCTGCCAAAAGTGGAAACACTTATGTTGATCAAGTTAGAGATGCAATTAAAGATGAAAATGCCCAAATGTTGGTTGTAGCTGCAAAAATTGAAGCAGAAATTGCAGAATTGGAAAGTTATGAAGATAGAAAATTGTTTCTCAACGAGATAGGATTACAGGAATCTGGTGTTAACCGTCTTATAAGAGCAGCATACAGATTACTTAATCTCGAAACCTACTTCACTGCCGGTGTTCAAGAAGTTAAAGCCTGGACTTTTCACAAAGGGACCAAAGCTCCACAAGCAGCAGGAATTATTCATACTGATTTTGAAAAGGGCTTTATCAGGGCCGAGGTCATTAAATATGAAGATTTTATAAGATATGGTTCTGAAGCAGCCTGCAAAGAAGCAGGAAAAATGAACGTTGAAGGAAAAGATTATGTTGTACAAGACGGCGACATTATGCATTTCCGTTTTGCAGTATAAAATAAAACTCTGACGATAAGTTTAAATTAAAAGAACTTATACCTGGTATCCTTGACATTTGCTGCCTTTTCAAGAATCGGAGATAACATTTGCATTTTAAAACCTAAAATTTGATTATTTCTTGCCTTTGCATCATCTTCTGTAAAGAAGGCACCTGTTTGTCTTACATCTACATTGAACACATAAACACCTACAGTCCCATCAATAGGTCCTGTAACTTTATTGACTTCAGCTCCACACACTGATCCAATAAATTTAGGGTCAAACGACTGTGATCCAAGAGCACCAAAAGAAATTCCTTCCTGTTTACTTATTGTTAAACCCAAAGCATTCGCAATTTCATCCATAGTCGCAAGTCCTTTAATCTTCTCCGCAACCTCTGCGACAGCTTTCTTATCACTCTTTTCTTTCTTGATAATTTCGACAATTTTTGGTTCAACGGCACTCATTTCCGGTATCCCCTCTTCATAAGCAGCTGTAAGTGCAACGACAAAGAAATATTTGTTATCTACAGCAATAATATTAGAAACATCTCCCACTTTTGCTTCATATGCCCAACGACTTATTTCACGAGCATTTTTGTAAGTAGCAACATTTTTTGCACCCGGTTCAATGCCTGAAGCAGGAATGGCAATTAAATTTAACTCCTTGACTGCTGCATTAAATTTTTCAATATTGCCGTTTGCCTTAGTAGCAAGATCATTTGCTTGAGAATAATATTTTTGATATGTCTCTTTACTTGCCAAAGCCTCTTTTACCAAAACTGCCAGCTGAACTTTTGTGACCGGCTTGCTCATTTCCTTAACCTTAACCACATGAATGCCATAATCTGTCTCCAGCTTGTTTATCTTGCCTGGGACAAGATCAAAACAAGGTTCAAATCCAGGAATTAATTGTTGTTGAGTCATCCATCCGATATCACCCGGAGTAACATTAGGGTTTTTGTCAGCAGAATATTTAGCGGCAAGTTCAGAAAAATCTACTCCCTTGGAGAGAAGTTGAATAAGAGAATCAGCCAATTTATTTGCTGCAGACCTGTCCGAATTCTGAATAAGAATATGTTGAACATAAACGGAATCAGGCATCTGCTTCTTATCATTTATTCTTGCCGACATATATGTATAATCTTGAAGAAAAACGGGAAGTACTGCATTTACAGGTGCATTAAAGGCAAAACTGTCCAGAATCGGAGATACGGTTGCCAATTCTCCCTCTTTGTAATAATATGGATCTAAAGGTTTATCGGAATTTTTGGCCAAAAAATTCTTAAGATTATCTGTAGTTGCAAATTCATCAAAAAGATTATCGATACTTTTCTTTGCCAGTTCCATGTCTGTTTCGGAAGGGACAACATTGAATACTACATATTCAATATCTCTGCTTGCTTTCCTGTAAAAATGTCTTTTGTATTTATTGTAATAATCCTTTATTTCCTGCTTTGAGACAGTAACTGTGCTATCAGGAGCAAATGCATATGGTTGCAATACAAATGAGACATCGGATGTAACATTATTCTCTTCTATTATTCTTCTTAGTTCAACAGGATTGTAGATTGAGCTTTTTACAAGAAGAGAAATGTATTTCGAAAATATTTGCTCATTTCTAATATTATTTTCAAGGAACTTCCAATATGTTGAAAGATTACCGGAATTATCCTGAGGTATTTGCTTAATAAATTGAACAAGTCTGGATCTGTCAAACTGACCGTTTTCACCAATAAAAGTATGTTCTCTCAAAAGCACCGGAGAAATATTTGTTCCTTGGCTGAGATCCACCATTTCATCATCGCCAACTTTGACTCCGGCCTTATCCATTACAGGTAGTAAAACATTCTCTGTTAAGAGTTCCTGCCAGGCACTTTGATTAACATATTCCTGAGTCTCATCACTCATTGTAGATGAACCGGAAGTTAACTGAAATATCTTTGTAAAATAATCGACTTTCTTCTGATATTCTTGATATGTTATTGATTTACCATTCATTTCTCCAACATCATACTTTGAAGAAAAAATTGAAAGAACTGATTGTAACGTTCCCGGATCTATAATAAAAGATAAAAGTGCAATAGCTATAATTAAAGTAATAAAGACACCCATCTTAACCCGGATCTTTTCTAGAACTGCCATTGTGTATTAATTTTAAGTAATTTCATGTTTGGCCGCGAAGATACGTAAAAAAATCATTTTACCTCCCCTATTCGTCAACTATTCTAAGTGAAACCGTCTCTATTCTGTTTGATGAAGTCTTCAGTACAGTAAAAACTAAATTTTCATACTTAATTACATCTCCAGCAACCGGTATGTTTTCATTACAAAAGGTTATAAAACCAGCAAGTGTTTCATATTCTTCAGATTCTGGAATGCCGAGATCATATTCTCTATTTAAATATTTAACCTCTATCCTGCCGGAAAAAATAAATTCCCCATTTTCTTGTCTTATTTCTATAAGCTCATCGTTATCCAACTCGTCATCAATTTCTCCAAAAATCTCCTCAAAAAGATCTTCAAGAGTTACGATTCCTGCTGTGCCTCCAAATTGATCAATTACAACAGCAATTGTACTGTGACTCTTGATAAGCGTTTCAAGAAGCTCCCTGGCATGTGTCGTTTCAGGGAAGTATCCAATTTTTCTTATTAGCTCCCTAACGGGTCTCTCGCCTTTAAAAAGATCCTTGGAATGAACATATCCTGTAATTGTATCGATACTTTCCCTATATACAATTATTCTTGAATAATCAGTTTTGGCAAACAAATCTAGAAGTTCAGCATAAGTAGTCTCCTCCTCAACTGCACATACCTCAGTCCGTGGTATCATACATTTCTTCAACAATACATCAGAGAAACCAAGTGCATTTTGAATTAAGACCGCATCTTGATCTTTTGGTTCCTCTCTCATAACAATTTCTTTACTGACAAATGGGGAGAAAATCTTAAATGATATTGAAGCAACTCTATAAAATAACTTGAGAATTCTATTCGGATTAACAGAACCAACAATAATCGGAATCACTTCGGAAATAACCAGCACTATAAATACAATCAAAAAAATTTCTATAAGAAGCACTACATAATTCAAATCATGAAAAAGTGAGCATAATGGTTTATAGGTCAAGATATAAAACGAAATGCCGAATATGAGCAAAAAAACCATTTTACCAATTCTCAGCGATGAAGTGGCTCTTTTCCTTTCCTTTGTCATACTGTCAACAATTTCCGCATATTTAAGTCCCTGCTTCTTGTCAAACTCAATCTTTACTACATTATAATTTTGTAAAGCAGTTTCCAGTGCGGTAAAAATTGCAACTATCAACAGTGAAAGCAATAATATGAAAATAGTCAGTATCATTTAACATCTTTTTTTATCGGTAAAAGCGGACCAATAAAATTAACAGAATCAATGTATGGCATTTCAAGAGAATCCTTGACCACAACAGCATAACTGTCGAAAGGATTGAGTATTACTGCATTTCTGGCCATCTCATCTGACTCCATACCTATACCCTGCATAAAAACATCCGGAGACTTAAGTTTTACAACACAATGAGTATATATTTTTTTTGTAATTCTGTTCCAAT
>JAHDRO010000368.1 GCA_018433265.1 Bacteroidales bacterium | reverse complement strand
GGAAAATGGAGCAGAATGTTTTGCAGCCCCTTTCTCCAAAGGTTTTTGGACAAGAGCAAAATAAAACCCCTCTCCTCTTGCGAGACCTGGGAAAAATTGATATCCCCCTTCTTGAGTCACTAATATTCCCCAACTCTCAATTACATCTTCAGCCAACCCCAAATCATAGGAGAGTGCCCCAAATTCACTCTTTAACCATCTCACATTGTCATCATTCTCCCTGCGGTTGAAAGTGCATGTAGAATAAGCCAGAAGACCTCCCGGAGCCAATGCACCCCAAATATCCGACAAGATCCTTCTCTGTCTTGCAGCACATAAATTTACGCCAGATTCTGACCATTCCGATATCACTTTAGTGTCCTTACGAAACATACCCTCACCCGAACATGGAGCATCTACCAGAATAAAATCGAACAACCATCCACCTTTTGAAAAATATCTCGGGTCATGACTTGTCACAGTTACTCCGGGCACGCCCCATTTAGCAATATTCTCTGCAAGAACGGAAGCCCTGCTGCCAATAACCTCATTGCAAACAACAGAACACATTGAATTGAATGAACACAAATTCTCAGAACCGACAATACTCCTTGCCACCATAGAGACTAAATGAGTGCTTTTACCACCAGGAGCAGCACAAAGATCCAGAAAAGACTTGGGCTTCACCTCTCTGAAAATGGGCTCCAAAACAGCAAGAAACATAGATGAAGGCTCCTGGACATAGTATCCTCCCGCATGAAATAGAGGATCAAAAGTAAAATCAGCCCTTTCCTTCAAATAATAACCATTATTGCACCAAGGAATCTTACTTTCAATTTTTAACCCAAGAGAAAAAGGGCCATCAACCTTCAAATCATTTATTCTCACAGCAGTTTCAGGACTGCTTTCAGAGATAGTCTCCAGAACCCGGCAAGCTGTCTCATCACCGGCAGCCTCAATCAGATATTCCACAAACTTGTCAGGAAAGTCCAAAATTTTCACTTACCTTGAATAGTGACCAGATTCAAAAATATATGTACAATACCCTGCTCCCCACAAATCATAACGGTTAAACTGTTCCACAAGCTTCAGCATAAATTTCGGCCAGTTTTTATTTTTGCTTTGAGACCAGTAAACTTCAGAAAAAGCAGACATTCTTGGAAATATTGCATATTCCACGGCTGCTTTGTCAGGAAAATATTCAGTCCACATACAACCCTCACCTCCAAGAATATTCTCTTCGTAAGCAATATTGTATATATCAGGAATAGGCTCAAAATAATATACAGAATCAAGTGGTACAAAAAAATCCTTATGACAAAGAGCTGTCTCATCCTTTCTCTGTGCAGTATTAAAATAGTGCTGGTTTACAGAAGCAATTATTGTCTTATTACCCATCTCTGCAGCTTTCCAGCCATGCCTGGCATCTCTCCAGCTCATCACAACCATGTCTTTTTCAAGATAGCTCGGGCTCTCCATAATTTCATCCCAACCAACAAGCTTCCTCCCACGAGCTTTAACAACATCATAGACTCTCTTCAAAAAATAGCCCTGAAGTTCAGTTTCGTCTTTAATCCCATAATTCTTCATAAAAGCCTGAGTCTCTCTAGAATCTCTCCACCAGATAGGAGAACATTCGTCACCACCAACATGTATATATTCCCCAGGAAATATATCCATCAGTTCATTAAATACATCCTTCAAAAATTTGAAAGTCTGCTCTGAAGGAAGCAAAACATTATTCTGACGATTGAAAATTCCCCATGTAATAGCGGGTTGCTTGGGAATATCTGGAGTGGTACTTAATTCAGGATAGGCCGAAATAATAGCCATAGAGTGACCCGGAATATCAATTTCTGGAACGATGGTAATATAACGATCAGCAGCATATTTTACAATATCCTTCATCTGCTCAATAGTATAATAGCCACCATATCTAGTACTGTCCACACCCGTTCCCGGGAAAAGCCCAATGATTGTGCCAGCTCTCCATGAACCAATCTCATTCAGCTTGGGATAAGCCTTGCTCTCCATTCTCCATCCCTGATCATCAGTCAGATGCCAATGAAAGTAATTCAACTTGTGAAGCGCAAGATAATCGATATACTGTTTAATATATTCAACCGGAAAGATATGCCTTACAACATCCAGATGCATTCCCCTGTACTGAAATCTTGGATAGTCCACAATTTCAATCTCTTGCACAGGTATCTGCAAATACTTGTCAAACAGACCTAACTGAGGCACTGTTGAAGGCAGAAGTTGGATCAGCGTCTGGACAGCATAAAATAAACCTTCGGGATTGGCGCCGGTCAGATTCAAAATGCCATCCTTAGTGTTCAAAGTGTAAGCTCCAGTTTTTTTGAGATCCGATGGGCTGAAACCAGCAATTCCATAAGCAAGAGGCTTTATATCAAAAACAACATGTTTTATTTCAGCCTCCTTGTTCTTTTTAATTTTTATCTCTTTTCCCTTGGCATCCGTTGCAGGAATTATAGACAATTCAACATCGTAATGTTTGAGAATATAATCTTTAAGAAACTTTGCAGATTTCAACTG
>JAHDRO010000192.1 GCA_018433265.1 Bacteroidales bacterium | reverse complement strand
TGGAAGGTGCACTCAGACTGCTCTCCAGCAAGAAAGTTGTTGAACTTGACGAGGACAAAAAAGCCACAATGGTTAGTAATTTGTTAGTTGTTTTGTGTGGCGATAAAGAGACCTCGCCTGTTATTAATACAGGAACATTATATCAGTAACAAATCTTCAGATGGGAGAGAAAAAATCATTTGTATTGAGAATTGATCCAGAAACAATGAAGGCAATTGAGAAGTGGGCTGCTGATGAATTCAGGAGTATAAATGGACAGTTGGAATGGATAATCAACAAAAGCCTCAAAGAGGCCGGCAGGCTTAAGGAGGATAAAAAAGAATCTGAGACGTAATATCATCATTCATCATATTTATGCTAACTTTGGCCACTGATAGAGTTGTCATTCTATAGCTCTATAGCATTAAATTTGATAATTGAAAACATATATGTGGAGAAAATGGCTTCTGATTATCGGAATACTTTTGACGTCGCAACTTTCAATTGCCGGTAATCCTGAAGATACTATCCCTACTTCCAATCGTTATATTCATCAGCTGGAAACAGAAGTCCGTCAAGCATATATATTCCCTTCAACTTCTTTTCTGGAAGGAGAAAACAATAAATCAAAAGCACTGCGCAGCGCTTTTTCTGCTCATCTACGCTATGCTTTTTCATTCCCTCCATTATCATATATAGATCGTATTTATGGAAGTCCTTATCAAGGTATAGGTGTGGCATATTACAATTTTGGCGATCGGCAAGAAATAGGCAATCCTATAGCTGTGTATCTGTTACAGGGAGGACGACTGGCCGATTTTAGCTCTCGACTTTCATTAAACTATGAATGGAATTTTGGTATCTCTGCAGGGTGGCACCCTTATGATGTTAACAGCAATCCTAATAATACAGTTATCGGTTCAAAAGTAAATGCATATCTCAATACAAGTGCTTACTTAAATTTCACGCTGTCGCCACAATTTGACTTGACATCCGGCATTTCGCTGACTCATTTCTCCAACGGAAATACCGACTTTCCAAATGCAGGCCTTAATACAATCGGTATAAAGATGGGGTTAACTTACAATTTCAAGAAGAATAAGGCAATACAATTAAATAATACTCCACCTGTTCTCATCAGTGATTTTCCGCGTCACTTTAGTTACGATCTGATATTTTTTGGTTCATGGCGCCGTAAAGGTATTGTATATAATGACATCCCTCTCGCCTCCCCTTACACTTATGAAGTGTTTGGATTTAATTTCACCTCTTTTTACAACATAAGATACCGATTCAGAGCAGGTATATCTTTAGATGGAGTCTATGACAGCAGTGCCAACATTTATACAGAAGAGTATAATGTGACTGCAGATGGACATGATCCCAGTTTTACTTTTTATAAGCCTCCATTAAAAAAGCAACTATCCTTGGGACTCTCTGCTCGTGCCGAATATATTATGCCCTATTTTTCAATTAATATGGGATTGGGAACCAATATTATCCATGGCGGAGGAGACCTGAGAGGACTTTATCAGATAGTGGCACTGAAAATAGAGACCTCACGCAATTCATTTATCCATATTGGTTACAATCTGCATGATTTCAAAGAGCCTAATTATCTGATGATAGGATTTGGTTATCGCTTTCACAATAAATATCCTTTTATTTATCACTCCTTTTAGTTTTTTGTATATGATATCGTGGCCTAAATCTTCATGTTCTTTAACAGGCCTTTGGTGACAGAAGCTATTCTAAAACTGTCACATGCTTTCTGAATTGTTTTGTTATGAACAAATTCTGAGAAGGATCGGTTTTCAAGATACCGAACTGTTTTATCATAAAATTTGACAAGTCCATTGCTTAAGGCCCACGCTATCCCCATATCGACATAGTATTGCCCCTGACGAACCTGAGAAAGATGCTTTAAAGTTGCGTCAATATGAGTAGCATCCATTAAATAATCCATCATAAAGATTACAAAAAAACGCTTTGTAAACTCTCCGTCATCTTCCTTTAGAGGTAAAAAATGACTAAATGCCTCATCAGGACTTTTTTTAAAAATCTTTAAGGCTGAAACAACAGAATCCACATGTGCCCAGTTGTCAAATTTATAAATCAACGGATCAAGATAAGTGAAAAGAGTTTCAATGGAAATATTTTTTAATTCTCCCAAAATCAGCCCATAAAGAATAATATGTTCATATGATTGGTCCTCTGATTTCAGTGCGTTTTTGAGATAAACCTCAATTTCATTGTCCGTTGAAAGTTCTTTTGCCAACTTTTTCAGTGAAGGCATTCTTACACCAAGTAATTCGTATCTTGTAGGAACTATCTTTTGGTTAAAAAATCTGTATTTCTCCTCAGCAAGTGCTTTTAATTGAAAATCAATATTCTCCTTTATGCTCATACTTTATTACCTATGACAGTAAAAACATCAGGTCATAAAAATCACGGCCTTTAGCTCGGGCTAACATGGCCGAAATTTTCATACTGCACAATACACCATCGGAAGGAACGGGAAATGGGAAAAAGAATCCGCGACCCTTGATATTTGTAATAATATGTCCGCTCAACCCCAAATTGAGTAATAGTTCTGGAAAATGAATATTACGCCGTAAAGCCGACAGATAAAAGCCATCTTTCTGATGCTTGGAGTAGAAGAAAGGTAATCCAGAATCATCAATTGCAAATATTCTTTCAGTATGCGCTTATCGAAACTCGAATTTCCACGAATTTGAGAAGGAAAAAAATTTCTTATCTGTTCAATCTTTATCATAAGTGGCTTAACATTTTTAGAGAAAAGGAAAATCCCTGAAATATAGATATCTCAGAGATTTTACAATTATGGAGTCTTTTTGAAGTGGTGTCACCGGGAATCGAACCAGGGACACAAGGATTTTCAGTCCTTTGCTCTACCGACTGAGCTATGGCACCTTTTCTAATTTGTTTGGCGAG
>JAHDRO010000002.1 GCA_018433265.1 Bacteroidales bacterium | reverse complement strand
TAGATTTACTTGTTATCAGTGTTTAAAATGTCTTATACCAGTCATTACCATTGAGATATTATTTTCATCACAGTACACAATACTATCATTGTCCCGGATAGAGCCACCGGGGTGAATGACAGATTTAATCCCTGCTTTGTGTGCTATCTCAACGCAGTCGGAAAATGGGAAGAATGCGTCTGAGGCCATGACGGCTCCTTCGGTGGAAAATCCAAAACTGTGGGCTTTGTCTATTGCCTGTTTCAGGGCATCTACCCTCGAAGTTTGTCCAACTCCACTTGCAAGAAGAGTCTTGTCTTTCGCAAGCACAATAGCATTTGATTTGGAATGTTTTACAATCTTATTGGCAAATATTAGATCTTCAATTTCACTTTCTGAAGGTGCCTTAGCAGTGACACATTTTAGAGACTCTCTTGTCTCTAATGCGGTATCTCTTTCCTGAACCAGAACGCCTTCAAGAAGAGATCTGAATTTATAGTCACTCCTGAGATCGCCTCTGTTTACCAGTATGATTCTGTTCTTCTTACTTTTAAGAATATTAAGTGCCTCTTCTTCATATTCGGGGGCAATCACAACTTCGCAAAACAGAGTATTCATCTCTTTTGCTGTGTCAGCATCTATAATGCGGTTTGTGATTATAATACCACCATAAGCTGAGACAGGATCACAGGCAAGAGCTGCACTCCACGCATCTTTCAATGTCTCTCTTGAGGCACATCCGCAGGCATTATTATGTTTGAGGATTGCTACGGTTGTGTCTGTAAAGTCAGAGATTAGTTCAATTGCAGCCTCAACATCGAGCAGATTGTTATAAGAGATCTCTTTGCCGTGAAGCTGTTCGGGCAAATTTTCTGCATTGCCGTAAAAACTGGCTGATTGATGTGGATTTTCTCCATAACGAAGAGGCCTTGAGGTCAGGATGCTTTTCTTAAAAACTTGTATTTTTTCCTCTCTATTGAAGTATGTAAATATTGCCGTATCGTAGTGTGAGGATATGTTAAAAGCTTCTGTGGCAAAATAATGGCGCTCTTCCAAAGAGGTCTCTGCACCACGCTCGTCCAGAATTGTCAAAAATTTGTCGTACAGCCCCTTACAAGGGATTACAACTACGTCTTTATAATTTTTGGCAGCTGCTCTGATTAAAGATATACCTCCAATATCTATTTTCTCGATAATCTCTTCATGGGAAACACCTGAAGCTACACTTTGCTCAAACGGATAAAGATCTACTATTACAAGATCTATTTGAGGTATTTTGTATTCATCAAAGTTTTTCAAATCCGAATCTATTTCACGGCGTCCGAGAATACCACCAAAAATTTTGGGATGAAGAGTTTTGACTCTTCCTCCAAGAATGGATGGATATGTAGTGATCTCTTCTACGGAAGTCACCGGAATGGAAAGGCCTTTTAAATAATCGTAAGTACCTCCTGTTGAAATTATTTCAACGCCTGCCCCGTGAAGTTTCCGGGCAATTCTGTCAATCCCATCTTTATGATATACTGAGATGAGAGCTCTTTTTATTATCTTTTTGTCCATATGTGATGATGATTGCAAAACTACTAAAAAAGGCAATTAATATATAAATTTGTCTCTATAAAATTAAAAAAATGAATAAAAGACACTTTGCAATCATTGTTGCCGGAGGAGTTGGAACGAGGATGGGAACTGACATCCCCAAGCAATTTATAAATCTTGGGGGGAAGCCTTTACTTTTAAGGACTCTTGAAGTTTTTTTAAACCTTGCTTTCCCTGTGGAAATTATTATTGCACTGCCGGTTACATATATGGACAGATGGAAGGAGACATGTTCTGCAGCAGGTCTTGATGGGACACATAAAATTGTTGCGGGAGGTATTACTCGCTTTCATTCGGTAAAAAATGCTCTAAGTATTATTCCCAAAGGAGTATTGGTTGCTGTTCACGATGGTGTGAGACCATTTGTTCATTCTGAATTTATAGAATCGTTATATGGCAAAGCCTCAGAATGTGGATCAGCTATTCCAGTTGTTAAACCGGTAGATTCAATGAGTGTTTTGATGTCTGATGGTAAAAGTCAGCCAGTAAACAGAGATGAGTTTGTTTTTGTACAAACTCCACAAGTGTTTGATTCGGAAATTTTGCTAAATGCTTATGAACAACCATACTCTCAATCATTTACGGACGACGCCTCGGTGGTTGAAAGTGCAGGCTGTCAAATTTCTCTTGTTGAGGGAGATCCCATAAATATAAAAATAACTCGGCAGGAAGACCTGTTAATTGCAAAAGCAATTCTTAGTGTTTTTTGAGTGTAGATGGTTTTGATGGATAATCCTTTACCCAAACCTGCCTTTCTATTGCCTGATCCAGCGATATGAAAGTTTCAGTTTGCTCTACTGAAGGTATATTTTGAATTGTATTTATAAGAATTTCCATAAGGTGATCGTGATTCTGGCAGTATATTTTGAGCATAAGAGCATGCTTCCCGGTTACAAAATGACACTCCACAACTTCCGGAATTTGTTTCAATGCCTCAATGACTGAAGGATACTGGTTGGCCTGGGAAAGACTGACACCAACATAGGCACATACATTCAAACCCAATGCTTGAGGTTTCACCAGGAGTCTTGAACCGGTAATAATGCCGAGGTTTTCCATCTTCTTGACTCTTTGATGAATTGCTGCCCCGGAAACACCGCATTCACGGGCTATTTCTAGAAATGGCATTCTTGCATTTTTAACAAGAAATGATAATATCTTCTGGTCTATCTGATCAATCTGATACTTAGGCATAGCTTAAGGATTTATTGTTATGTAGCAAATATAATAATAAATTATTATTATTTGCTATTAAATTTTTGATAAAAGTAAAGCCATCTTAGTGGTATTTCTCCCGAGCAAGCAGTGAAGTAGTCCGAATTAGAACATGCAACATAGAGATTATCACCGTTTTTAATGTCAGGAATTTCCATCCACCATCTACCTGAAGATCGACTTGTAACAAAGATAATATCCTGTCCATCTTGTCCCAAACTTACAATTTTTCTCAGAAATAAGTCCTCATTATCAGCATTTGCGGGGTTTTCCATTATATTTGAAGCTAATCCTTCTGCAAAATGCCATATAAATTCTGCAACCAACTGGCACGAGATTGGAGAATTTTGCAGATCGGAAGGGAAACCGTAAACAAAAAGTGTCTTTAACGAGAGGCTCATACCGATATACCTGCCCAATTGGCAAAGTTCCTCAGCGTAAAGGCCATTAGGCGATTTTGTGAAACTTTCAGGGAAATCACAGACTCTTACTGAATTGATATCTGTAAAGACATAATCTGAATTGCGTATAGGAGGTTCGGCAAGAGTAAGGTCTTTTCGCAGAAGCCCCAGTCTTAGATCATCGAACGATTTTTCTCTTGTAATTTTAAGTAAAGCTGGATCATATCGGTAAGTTTGATAGCCAATATGAGTAAAATCGGAAATTCCCGGATTCTCGAGAATGGATGGAAGAAGTTTATATCCCCCAATTTCTCCTCCGTTTGAGATAAGTGAAATAGAGCCATGCAAATTGAGTGACTGAATGTCGGGAACTTTTTCGCCGAGAAGTACTATACTTTTCAAATCAAATTGTCCGCACTGTTCAATAGTTTCTCTCAACTGATCAATACCGGGTTCTGTGTAATAGATCTTGTAATTACTTTGTGGATAAAGGTTTTCCAGATATCGAAAAAGTATATTGTTGCCGGTGACGTTTATGATTACAACTATACCATCCCTGCAATTTCCACTGATTGCTGCAGCGGGTATCTGTTCAAGGAATTTGTTTTTACCCATGATGTTTTCCGTTACTTCCCTTTGCAATTATAGCAAGCACTTCTTCCAATTCAAGAGATTTCGGGTCGGTACCTTTGGGTATCTTGAAATTATCTTTTCCCCTTTTAATGTATGCTCCAAAACGGCCGTTTAAAATCTGTATTCCCTCTTTTGGAAACTCTTTGATAATTTTCTCTTTCTCTTTTTTAAAGTGTTCTTCTATAATCTCAATGGAGTTTTCCAAATCAACAGTCCTTGGATCTTTCTCTTTGCCAAGTGAAATAAATTTACTGTCATATTTGAGAAATGGTCCGAAACGACCAATGCCGCTTACAATCTCTTTGCCCTTATATGATCCTACTACTCTTGGAAGTTCGAAAAGTTTCAAAGCTTCTTCAAGCGTTATTGTCTCAATTAGCTGTCCTTTTGCAAGGCTGACAAATTTCTTTTCGGGGTCGTCATTATCTCCGATTTGAGCTAATGGTCCAAAACGTCCTATCCTGACGTACAGATTTTTGCCACTTTTAGGGTCTTTGCCGAGTTTCCTTTCTGCATTGGTGGGTCTTGAAATTTCTAAAGTTTTCTCAACCTGTTTATGAAAAGGTCTGTAGAAATCTTCAATTACTTCGTTCCATACAAGTTTACCTGCGGCTATAGTGTCAAAATCCTCTTCAACTTTTGCTGTGAAATTGTAATCCATAATTGATTCAAAGTTTTCCAGCAAAAAGTCGTTAACCACAATCCCTATATCTTCAGGGAAGAGTTTATTTTTTTCTGCACCCCAAGTCTCTTTCAAAACTTTTGAAGACACTTTCCCATTTTCAAGTATAATTTCCCTGCAAGCTCTTTCCTGACCCGGTCGACTGTCTTTGACTATATATCCTCGCATAATAATAGTTGAAATAATAGGTGCATATGTTGATGGCCTTCCTATGCCAAGTTCTTCGAGTTTTTTAACCAGAGAAGCCTCTGTATATCTTGGGGGCTTTTGTGAGAATTTTTCAACAGCTTTAATTGTCAGTGCATTCATCTGTTGCCCCGTCTTAAGTGTGGGAAGTTTCTGAAAAGCATCCCCAGCATTATCTTCGTCATCTGCAGATTCCAGATATACTTTTAAAAAACCGTCAAACTTGATTTTTTCTGCAGAGGCAATGAATTTTTGTGTAAAACTATCACTGCCTATGTTTATCTCTGTTCTTTGAATGACTGCATCTGACATTTGGGAGGCTATTGTCCTTTTCCATATGAGGGAGTAAAGTTTTTTCTCCTGAACTCCAGCATCAATATTTACATTGTTCAGGTAGGTTGGTCGTATGGCTTCGTGGGCCTCTTGGGCTCCCTTAGTTTTGGTTTCGTATTGTCTTGTTTTTGAATACTCTTTTCCAAACATCTCTGTAATAGTTTGCTTTGCTGCTGTTAATGCAACTTTC
>JAHDRO010000175.1 GCA_018433265.1 Bacteroidales bacterium | reverse complement strand
CCTAAAACCTCCGTTCAAACCATATCAAATGCTATGGATGTAGGAAATCCAAGCAATTTTTACCGCATCTACTCTATGTTTGATGGAAATCTTAACAGCATGAGAGAAGTTATTTTCAGTCGGTCATTTTCAGATAACCAGACGCGTCAGGCAATAGGAGAGATATATAACAAATACGGATATCTTGCAGATCCTCACGGAGCTGTGGGATATCTCGCTCTCAAAGAATATCTTGAAGAGTATCCCGGATCTTACAATTCAATCATACTCGAGACAGCTCACCCTGCAAAATTCAAGGATATAGTAGAAGAAAATTCGGGAACCTCTGTTGAGATCCCCGAATCTCTAGTGAAATGTCTGGAGAAGAAGAAAAAGAGCATAATTATTTCCAATAATCTGGATGCTCTGAAAAGTATTTTACTTTGAACTTTTCTCTTTTATAATCTCAAGAAGCATCTCAGGTTCATTGGTTGTAATAAAGTCAACCCCTTTGTCCAAAAATGAGATTAGATCTTCCTTTTTATTTACTGTCCATACATTTACTGTCATTCCTGCATTATGTGCTTTCTGAATTAAACCTGGATCTTTTTCAAACATTTTGTAATTGAAGTCTATACCCCACATGTTCACGGATTTGAGCTCCTCTATTGACTTATTGTCTCCCAAGTATGCAGTTCTCGCTGTGGGGTCAATCTGTGTAACCAGGAGACAAGCATCATAGTTGAAGGAAATATAGCAAGCAACCCAGGCTTGAGCCTTCATATCATGTACAAGCTTTACAACTTTTGCTGTCAATTCATTTGTTCTTTCCTGACTCTTTAGGGATGCTTTGATTTCAATCACCAGTTTTGTCCTGTTTTGTTGCTTGACATCTTTTATAATCTGCTCAAGAGTAGGCAGAAAATCATTTCCTTTGAGAGGCACTGAAGTCATAGTAGCAACTGTGTTGTCTTCTACGATCTTGCCATCAATTTCGGGATCGTGGTTAAGGACAATTGCTCCGTCAGAGGTCATCCACACATCCAGTTCGGAAGCTTCACAACCAATCTCAATAGCATATTTGAGTGAATTTCTTGAATTCTGACTTGCCTCATGATTTTTCCAAGCTCCTCTGTGAGCAATTACCTTATTTTTTATAAACTGATCCTTAACAAGTTCAAACTCCTTTTGCAGGCAACCTGCTTTAATTGTAATACCATACACAAAAGGACCTGAATCAGTTTTCAAAGTTACACTCTTCTTCAAAGATATACCTCCTTTGCTGTCAATAGTGAAAATACCGGCCGTATCCTTCACGATAGCAACTTCTGCATCACAATTACAGCTTTCAGGCACAATTACTTCGGCAATTTTTGCACCCTTGACACCTACCGGAATCAAATAATTGTCAAGAGTTAGCATTTGATCTGTGCTTGCAGATCCTGACTGGCCTGACCCATTGATAATCATCGAACAACAAATTAATAAAAAGAATTTCATAATAAATGTTTAAAATTGACGATAACCGCAAAGTTTAAGAAGTTCATAAACCTCTTTATCTTTGTTTTCTATATATTTTTCAAATGCGTTGTTGTAAAATTCCTGCTCAGAAACAAAATCAACCCCTAAAATATCCTTAACTATATCTTTGGCATATTTTTCTTTCATAACCGGATCATTTTCGTTCTTCCAATAGTTCAACACTGACGCCGGAACATTAACATTGCTTTTTGTGATCCTTTTACCTCCCTGTCTAAGTTCGTCAACCTCAAAATAAACTACAAAATCTCTCTTGAAAGTCTCAATATTCCTCTCCTCAAGAATCTTTCTGTTTGTGTAATTAGCCTCCCAGTAATTTGTCAAAGGTCCTGAAAAACGTTCTGTGATAGTACACCGGGACGCTTCATAAAGAGAAGAATGGTAAATATCATAATCAGACTTGGCTCTGTCTATTGCAGACCTTGGAATCACTTTATAACTGAACCTCAGGTAATCTATAGGGCCACGCAGTGGAGTTACTTTTATCTCAAAGCTAACATTATTAAGCTTGTTAGAGTAAGGATAATATTCTTTGTCTATATTTTCCAATTCTATCTTTACATACTGGCTGGCATCATTAGCCTCTCTATAGCTTTTCCAGTAGGCCAAAACTGAGTCAACTTTGTGGGAATACTGGCCATACTGCTGTTCCCACACACCGTGAAGACTGTCTTTTACTTTGTTAAAAGAGATGGTATCGTTCATATACTTGATAAATTCATCAACTCTTTTGTAAGTAATTCCTTCCCACATTTCTTTTATAGCTTCATCCTTTAACAGGGAATCCTTAAAAGACTGTAAAAGAGTATATACAGGCATAAACTCAGAATTATTCTTTTCTATCCTGGCAAGCTCGTCAGCGGTCAAAGTCTCGACTATAGACTTTTTCAACGGGTTTGAGCAGCTGATTGCTACAGTTGCTACGAAAAGGAGTAAAAATAGCTTTTTCATAACCAATAAGTTTTTCTCAATATAAAGCTACACATTTCTAATAAATGTAATATCTCTTTGAAAGCTTTTTAAAGTTTTCAACATCTTTGTACCAGTAATCCTTTATATCTTCGAATCTGTTTCTTTCTGAAAATTTTTTACGGATAACATCTGTGCCGGAAACTTTGTCAAACATATTAAATCTCTTGACATCCGCATTATTAAAAACAGCTTTTTCCGGCCAAAGTTCGGCAACAGCCTGCATGACATAAAACTGAATATCTGTAAGCGCACAAGTCTGATAGTTAAGTATATGAACCTGAACTCCTTGAAAATCTTTTCCTGCTCCTACAGAATAAAAAGGTTTAAGATACATAGGTCTAAATCTCACACCGGGCAATTTGTAACTGTTCAACCTTGCTGCAAGTTCCTCAGCATCTATCCACTCTGCTGCAAACATCTGAAAAGGAATTGTATAACCCACACCTATAGAAAGGTATCCCAACTCCCCAAGTATTCCTGAGACAGGGTAGCAAATTGCACTGATTGGTTGAGGAATATGAGGTGACGATGGTACCCATTGAAGTCCTGTCTGATCAAAAGTCATCTCTCTCTTCCATCCTTTCATAGGTACTACTGTCAGCTTGCAATGACCTTTTATCATATCCTCCTCATTGAGCAAGGTGGCAAGTTCACCGCAAGTTAACCCATAAACGTATGGTATTTTAAACTGACTGACAAATGAGATAAACCCATCTTCCACTACATTGCCTTCTACCTTCAGGCCGCCAAGAGGATTAGGCCTGTCAAGAACTACAAATTCGATATTATTTTCAGCAGCAGCTTCCATAGCCAGTCCCATTGTACTTATATAGGTAAAAGATCTGCATCCTATATCTTGTATGTCATATACCAATACATCTATCCCCTTAAGCATCTCTGGCGTAGCCTTTCTGGTATCCCCATAGAGAGAAAAAACAGGTAATCCGGTTTTAGGGTCCGTGCTTGCCTCTACCCTATCGCCAGCATGAGCATTACCTCTTACTCCGTGTTCAGGCCCAAATAGGGCTACCAGTTTAACATTAGGAGCCTCAAACAAGATATCTACAGTCGATTTTATATTATTGTCAAACCCTGTTGGATTTGTTATAAGACCAACTCTTTTCCCCTCAAGTATTTTGAAATTTGAAGCCTTGAGAACTTCCAAACCCGTCATTACCTTTTGAGAATATCCTCTCAATGCAGAGAGAGAGAGGAAAACAATACATATTATTTTTATTTTTTTCATGCTTTAACTTCTTTTTTACCAAAGGATTCATCTACTTTAATAAAGGCTGTTACAATAATTGTGGCCAGACAGCATATCATCACCCACCAAAAGAAATTTCTATATCCTACAAGTTCCTGCAACCAGCCAGCCATCATACCTGGCAACATCATGCCCAGTGCCATGAAAGCCGTACATATAGCATAATGTGCCGTCTTGTGTTCTCCGGCAGAGAAATATATCAAATACAGCACATAGGCCGTGAAACCAAAACCATATCCAAACTGCTCAATAAAGACACAAAGATTGACTACAAAAAAGTTTTCAGGCTGGAATATGCTCAAATATACAAATGTGATACAAGTAAGCGATATACTCCACGCCATCGGCCAAAGCCACTTTTTAAGTCCTCCCTTGGCAGCAACTATTCCACCTATAATTCCGCCAATTGTCAGAGCCAAGATGCCTACAGTACCATAGACAAGACCTACCTGGCCTGTGGTAAGTCCCATCCCTCCGACCTCTCTGGCATCAAGCAAGAATGGAGTAATCAATTTAACCAGTTGAGCTTCAGGGAGACGATAGAGTAACATGAACAAAATAGCAACCCATATCTGTTTTTTCTTGAAGAAAGAGGCAAATGTTGCAAAAAATTCCTTGAAAATTGTCTTTGCCGTAACTTCTCTAGCCGGTCTGTCAGTATCTGGCCGTGGAAGAATGTATCTATGATAAACTGCAATTGCAAGGAAAAAGCCGGCCAAAATGAAAAAAGTTACAGACCATGCAAGGGGAATATTTCCGGAAAGTCCTCTAAAGACAGTCGATGTCTCATGATCAAGTTTAGGATCTGCCTGTACCAATATATATGCAGGTTTGTCCCAGTTTTCTGAGGTAAATGTAATTCTCTCACCATGAGCAATAAAAATGCTTTTATCACCTTTTTTCATGGCAGTATTCAACACGATTTTTTCTCCACTTGCAGGAGCCTTGTTTAGTCTGACAGTCACAAGTTGGGCATTCCCGTTCATCTCGTGAACAACCTTTCCACTGTTTTTTTCTCCAAAATTTTCTTCAATAAAAGCGCCTAAAGGTGTTGAGACATGCTCTGTCCACCATGATGCCTCTTTTTTTACATTACCTGCACTCTTTTCTGGCTCCACAAAACCATTCGCAATGTTGTTTTCTAAGGCATATGCCTTAAGAATGGCAGCCGAATCTACAGCAACAGTTCTTGTACTTAAATTGACAACAGATGGATTCAAAATAAATTTGTAATCATCTTCTCCTGTTGCAGATGAGATTACAGTATCCTCAGCCTGAGGAATAACAAAAGAAGAGGTGTATTGAGGCCCTGCATTAACTTTAAACTCTGCCGGCTGCAAACCTGTTGACATTTCGAGTAAACCGGCAATAATAACCAGTATCCCCTGGCCTGTAATAGTGGCAACTCTGTAAAAAGTACTTCTAATCCCAACATACATAGCCTGATCATGACTGTCAAGCGCAAGCATGTAAAAGCCATCAGCTGCAATATCGTGCGTTGCAGAGCAAAAAGCAATCAGCCAAAATACGGCAAGAGTCAGCTGAAAGAAATTGCTTGCAGGGATAGTAAACGCAACTCCTGCAAGTCCCACACTTATTAAGAATTGCATCGTTACCACCCACCATCGTTTAGTTTTAAGCAAATCTATAAAAGGACTCCAAAATGGTTTTATAACCCAAGGTAAATAGAGCCAGCTCGTATATAAAGCGATATCAGCATTAGAAATACCTAATCTCTTGTACATGATCACAGAGACAGTCATTACTGCAACATATGGCAGCCCCTCGGCAAAATACAGAGTAGGTATCCACGCCCAGGGAGATCTCTTTTTGTTACTCATAATTTAATATGTTATAGATATAATTTTTCGATAGATGCACCTACAAAATAATGAAGTAAAATTTCATTGTACTTATAACCTTTCTCTCCCATGACAGCTGCCCCAATTTGGCAAAGTCCCACTCCATGACCCCATCCTGCTCCTTTGAGTATAAAACGTCCAGGAATTCCCTTATTATCTACATCAAGCCTCGATACAATAAATGCTGAAGAGTAAAGATGTGTATCGGAAAGTGTTCTCCTTATCTCAAGTTCTTTCCCAATAATTCTTGTTCTTTTTGTCCCTACAATTTTAAGCTTCACCAGACGCCCCGATGTACCCCTCTGGACTGGCAGAAGATCAATAATCTCACCATAATCAGTTCCGGAACGTTTCTTTATGAGTGCAGACAATTCATGCTGTGTATAGGTCACGCTCCACCTGTAAAAATTCACAGTCTCCTGATCATAGTTATTCAATACCTGAGACAATATCTTTTGGTCGGTTGTATTGCAAAAAGCCTCCGGTGAAGATAAAATCCACTCTCTTGCGTTAAGTTCTACGGTGAGATCGGGAACTTCAGTATGTGTCATACTGTCTCGCTTTTTGACCAGATAGGGATAATTTACATCTTCCCAGCAACTGCCAAATTCTTCAAGAACTCCTCCACAACTTTTGGAATAGCGTGCATCACATATTTTACCTCCGTACATGAGCAACTGCCCTCTTGTCTGTGCAATTGCATCTTTCACAATCTCTGTTGATGCCCTGGTTATCCCCTGATAACGCTGACAATGATCATCCGCACAAATGTCAAATCTAATGTGATCTTCTCTGTCATACCATTTTATCAATTCTCTCGGAGTATCGTGAACTGTAGAATAAATCTTTTGTGAGTTGGAGATGTCTCTGTTCTTCTGAATCTGAGCCATAAGCCACGATCTTGAAATGACAGCATGAGCCTTGAGCAGTTCCAGAGAAGCTGTAGCACTCATTTCAGATGATATAACCGAAGTAAGATACTCTTCAACCTCAATAATGTTTATCGCAGTTATCTTTTCATTTTCAACAATAAATTTGAGAGAACCACGGAAAGTCTGATTTTCCTTTCGTTCCCAATGGAAATTAATTCCAATTGTAACCCCAATTAGTTCAAAAGAATCGTTTTGTCTGTCTTCAGGCTCAAATAACAATTCTTCAAACAAATCTCCCATCCACTCGATCTTGCCATTACAAAAATTGACAGTTTGAGGACCTTCGATTTTGAGATTATTACAAATAAACAATCCATTAAGTTTGAACTCGATCTTGGGTTCAAACATTATTCCTACAGTTACTTGAGGTTCTGTCATATGAGTATTGTTAAATAATTAATTTCAATTTCTTGACAATTGTCTCAAGTTCATCATATGATATGAGAACCTCCGATAAAATTGAGTTGATATCTTTAGCGGTTAGCTTGACAAAATCCTTCTCGAGAGGAGTAATCAAAACTCCACCAAGATCTACTGAAGCGGGACTGATCAATATATTTTCATCTCCCTCCTTAAAAAAGGCATCCGGACGATGTTTTTTCCTTAAAAAAAACACTATCCTCCATTTGCCTTTTTCGTAACTGCATAAAATATTAAGCATAGGTTCTCTTTCCCCTTCTTTAATTTCAAGTGAAGAGTATAAATTGTCAAAAAAATCTTCAGCCTTGCTTCCTGACGAGGATTCCATAATTATAATTCCCGGCAACCCTGAAACTACCTGTTCAAGGGTTATTTCGGAATCAGAAAAAAATGTTTTGGTATTAAGGTGAGAACTCTCAATTGGCAAAAAACCTTTTATCCCCGCTTGAAAATGAAAGTGATCAGGAGCTGAAGCACCACATTTTGGCCCATTGTAAAAAATTGTAAAGTCAGTCAACCTTCTTGCAAACTCAAGCATAACATTAAATCTTCCTCTGATAAGTTGATCACGGTGTTCTTCAAGTGGAATTGTAAGATGTCGCTTAAAAATAGGAAATGGATTGATTAGAACAGTATAATGATCCTTATCATCAAACGCAAAATCTATCCCCTTTTGTACGGCAGGTCTGTTTTCTTTACATAAAAAGCAATTACGCTCTTTTATGGACTTTGCATCTACCTTGGCTGCAGAAGATACAATTCGTGCAGGGTTAAACTGTATCTTAAACATAAAACCATCTACACTGACCTCTCTGGTCATGACTCTGTCAAGTGCCTCATAATTATCACGAGCCTGCTTCCAGGAGTCAAGCTGCTCCTCGAAAAGCTCATTAACCATCTCAGAATTTAACTCTGACATCTAACTATTTCTCTCTTTTATTCATAGCAATTCTTGCCTGAAGCTCCCACGTTCTTATCCTATCCTTATAGGTGTTGTTTGCGTTCATCCTTACTATATCGAGGGCAGCATCCGAGTTTCCTTCCCAACGTCGGCAATGATAGAGAACTTCATATATTCTGCCTATCTGATATTCACGAGAAATATTTAAGCCTAAAGCATAATCCTCTCCGTAACTCGTGTTGGGAACCTTGATTTCTCTCAAAACAGGGGTATAAAAAGCTCTCGGTGCTCCAAAACCATTAATGCGCAGGGCATTGTTCCTGCCATTTTCAGGAGTCCACTCTCTATGGTCAATTATGCCTGGAGCAATCATTTCCATATTGAAATTCGTCATCATGTAGGTACCTACAACCATTGCGCAGTTTTGAGCATAAAAAGAGTCCACAATTTTTTGAAGAGTATTTTCGTCAGAATATATGTCATCGCTGTCAAGCTGAACAGCAAACTTGCCACATTTAGGATGATGTACACCGACATTCCAGCAACCACCTATACCTAAATCATCTCTGTCAGGCACCAGATGAATCAGCCTCTCATCACTGATGAACATCTCGATTGCTTCATAAGTACCATCTGTAGAGTGATTATCAATAACAATCAGATTAAATTTAAATGTTGTTTTTTGCCTTAATACAGAGGAAATGGCGTCAGAAATAGTTCTAATCCTGTTAAAGACAGGGATTATTACGGATGCTTCATATTCAAAGTCGCCCTTAGAAAATTCAATATGCTTAAAATCTGGTTTAAGGTAACCGCCTATTTCCTTCAAATGCTCTGTACAGGCAGCTTCCATCTCTATTTGGACCTCCCTGTTTTTTGGGTCAACATAATCAAATATTTTTTCACCTGACTTGCGAGTATCCTGCTCTATCTCAGTATAAAGATATTCATTAATATGAACAAGTTTTCCCTTTTGAGACACTTTGAGACGCAGGTCGTACAGACCGGCAAATTTATAATCGGTTTTCATTCTCAAAACTGCCTCTCTCAGAGATGAAGACCTGTAAAGAATAACAGAACCGAAATTAAAATCATCTCTAAGACTTCCCATCTGATATGTTATAACCGGACTGATGCTCTTTTTGCCATCAATTATTTGGTAATGATCCGCATAAACCATCGCAGCGGAACTGTCCTCTGCAATTTTTACCATTCTATCCAAAGCAAACAACCCCATAACCAAAGTTGAATACTTAGTATAGATAAGCGTAAAATCGCCATCTGCTCTTTCTGCAATTTTCCTAATGGCCGGTACACATTTCAAAGATTCGACATATAATATTTCACATCCTTTCAACGGCTTTGCTTCCGGATTGATAGTCATAAGATAAATATGGTCTGTCATAGAACTACTTCTGAGTCCATCAACAGTCTCTTTTACTTGAGCTTCATCTTGATATGGAATGAAGCAATTAACCCTGATTGACATACAATTATGTATTAAGTTTCAAAATATGCTTGCTAAGGTAATAATATTTGATACAAAATACAAAGTAAACAATTTAATATTCTGTATAATAGATTATTAAACCTTATAAACAAAGTATAACAAGTTAACATTTCAAACCATTAGTAACCAAGTAATATTAAGATTGTTTATCATAAGTGAAGCACCTTTAAAGAAAAAAGAGTAATTTCGCAACTCATAGAGATAGGGAATGCACTATTACGACTATATCATTATTGGAAGTGGACTTGCCGGCTTATATGCCTCATACAGAGCATCTAATTATGGGAAAGTGGCTTTGATCACAAAGTCGAATATAAGAGAAAGCAACTCCTATTATGCACAGGGAGGTATTGCTGCCGTCACTGATGAGGAAGACAGTCCGGCATTTCATTATGAAGACACAATTGTAGCTGGTCGTGGATTGTGTGACCATACTGCTGTAAATATCCTCGTCAATGAAGGACCACACAGGATAATGGAACTTGTCGAAGATGGAATGAGGTTCGACATG
>JAHDRO010000238.1 GCA_018433265.1 Bacteroidales bacterium | reverse complement strand
TTTAAGAGATTGCGGAGGTATCTTATTTTTCTGCAGAATGTCAATACTTCTAAGAAGCACCGGAATCTGATGTGCCAGTTTTTCTGCCATAGCCTCGGTTATTTCTTCGAAACTTTCTGGCACAACCATGTTTTCCTTGTCTAAGAACATGTTATACGCATTGAAGCGAAGGTTTTTTAAACTGAATCCCACAAGAAATCCTTCAATCTTGAAATGATTCTTATCAACGTGACACTGTGCTCCATCAACACCGCTCTATAATACTTTGATCGCCCCGTTTAATATTTAGATTATCGAGTGCTGTTGATGATACCTTAAGAAATACCGAATATTGGACTTGGAGATTGAAGTATTCTTGTTCTTCCGGATCGTATGGGAAGTTTTTATTATTATACGGGTTTTTTGTTTTGTTGCTATTAATGCCTTTGGTATATACCCATTGGGTCAGTTATGGAAGAACAAGGTAATATCCTTGCCTTCAAAATACTTTCTCTAAATATTGTTACTAACTCTATCCTATCACCTGGTATTCATGGAGTGGTTCTTGGATGAGTTGCGTGTGTCTGCTTCGCGCTATCTGCCTTTATTGTCTGTATTACCTAATTAAAGATGAATTCAGATGAATTCAATTCTTTTTATATTCTCACGTTCCCATTTCTCATGCACTTTTCTACAAAATGAAGGATCCGCAACAACTAGGCAACTTTCTGTCATGCTTAACTTCTTACAGCAAACGACTATTCTATATCATCTGTCTGTGTAAGAATCCTATTAGCCCTTTGAACCTAAAACAGTTCAAACTCCCTATCTATCCAGAGTTATGAATAAACATAAAGGTGCAGCCAATGTTTGCTTTATTCACTTGGAATTATTGAATATATTGGATGCCTTACTCAACCAATGGGTCGTCTGGCGTTTCGCCTTTCCTTAGTTCTGCATTAAATAAAGGTGCACAATCTTCGCAGAACCACCCATTTTCACATTCCTCGGCCCCGGACAAAGGCTTAATCTGGTTACAGTAAACACACCTTATTTCCCTTGCACCCTGTGCCATAAGCTGTATTCTCCTCGGTCTCGGGGATGCCTTAAGAATCAGTATTCTTTCCTGGCTTTCATTCTCTAACAATTCTATGTCGTCAAATTCGTCGTCACTGCCAATAATCTCGGCCGTGTTTCTTCCTTTTTTCATTATATTCCTCCTGTTTTTGGCTCAGATATAAATATAAGAAGATAATGTGAAGGGGTAAAGATGTGGATTATGAAAAATTGTGAATTTGTTTTGACAAACATTTATCTCGCCAATGGAATTAAACAAGGATATGGAAAAAAGGTTAAACATCTCAAATTACAAAACTGGTTTGCAGCCTTGTTCTGTTTATCAGTACATTTTTTTCTTTGGCGCTAAGGTATGTTGTTGGTAACGATGGGCTGTGATATTCTGATGGCATATTTAGAAAACATACAACCCACTTAAAGACGTTGAGTCTGTGGAGACTATATTGTCTAAGGTTTCTATTTGGAGAGGGTTGTGAATAATCAACAGGAAAAAATCTATAAGCAGTTAGAGGTCGGTTTTTTCAGGAAAGGTGAATACATTTTTCGTAAGGGGACCAACCCACACATGTTTATATAGTAAAAATTGGAAAGATTGTTTTCATAGCTTCTGATCAGGATATTATATTTCAAAAAGAACCGGTAAAGGCAGGTGGATCCTTTGGTATTGCTGCTTTAATGGCTGTGCAACCCCATATGGTAACGGCTGTAGC
>JAHDRO010000083.1 GCA_018433265.1 Bacteroidales bacterium | reverse complement strand
TGTTTTCTTCCAGATTTTGTTGTAATAACAATTGCGCCATTTGCAGCGCGTGATCCATAGAGAGCTGTTGCTGCAGGACCTTTCAAAACTGTAACTGAGTCAATGTCCTCGGGATTGATATCACTAGCTCCATTTCCGAAGTCGACGGGAAAATCAGCTCCTGAATTAGTATAACTACTACTTGATGTTGTTGCAGTAGTACCTGACCTTACCGGAATACCATCAACAACAAAAAGTGCTTCGTTATTGGAATAATTAAGAGACTGATCTCCTCTCAAAGTAACTCTCAGCGATCCGATAGGACCAGAACTTGCTCCATTTAATGACAATCCGGCAACCTTCCCGTTCATACCATTCAGCCAGTTACTATTGGCGGCTTGAGTAATAGCATCGCTATCAACCTTTGTAACTGCATAACCAAGCGACTTTTGCTCACGGGTTAGTCCAAGTGCAGTTACAACAAGTCCTTCTAATTGACGAGCTTCATAATTGAGTGTAACATTTATAACAGTTTCTTTTCCTACTGTTACTCTCTTTGTCTCATAACCAACCGATATAAACTCAAGTACATCTCCCTCATTGGCCTTTATAGAATAAGTCCCGTTATTGTCAGTTGCGACTCCACGTGTAGTACCTTTGACAATAACTCCGCACCCGACAATTGGAGTTTTACCATCGGCCTCATACACCGTTCCTTTGATTATGGTTTGTGCCCACGCTGATATTGATAACAGTGTGACTGCAACCAAAACTAAGAACTTCTTCAAATAGATAATAAGATTCATAGTTTTTAATAATTAGTTATTATTGATTAATTGGTAAAATGATAATTATTCCATTGATAATATAAATGGCTTAGGGCGTGTCATACTCTCTGTGTAAATATTACCAAACCGATCGGTAAGTTTTATCTCGAGAGTTGAGGTAGCATTTGATGCAGTCACTTCAAACATATGCGAAGTTGTAGCAGAATCAAAAGTAGGTTCCGCATTTAGATTAAACCTTTTCATAGGATAAGAAATAATATGAAGAGGATCTTTTACAAATTTACGAGTTACATCCAATGTTTTTCCGTTCTCCTTAACCTCAAGGCTACATGCAGAATCCCAATTGAACACATTAATCAGAACATTATTGGAAGTACTTTTATTTGAGTATTCCCCCGGATATGCTGCAGCAGATATTGCATATGAACCTGTAGCATTAGGTGCATATTTATCATTTGTTATCTCAATCATATTCCTGTCGTAGGCTCTGAAACCCTTATTGGTACCTATACCCTTGTATTTATATTTAAAAGTATTTCCTGCAACTTCTATTATCCCATACCCACCTGTTGAACCATCAGGAGCTATGTGATTATTTCCATAGTCTGACCTGCCAGTCCACCACCAAGTAGCACACACTGATGCAATATTGTATTCATAAAGATTATTGCTTATTTCCATGTTTTTGTTTACATGAGTATGTCCCGATAATATTTTAACACTTGTAAATTGCGATAAGATATTAATAAGCGAACTTCCTGAACTTGTGAGATTTAGAGAAAGCCGATCCTTACCTTGAGCATCGATCCCTGTAATAGTATATAAAGGAATATGCATGGCAATAACCAAAGGTTTTGTTTTGTCTGCCACTTCAGAGAGATCTTTGCTTAGCCAGGCAAGTTGCTCAGGTGTAATACTTCCTGTGTAATTTCTATCTCCTACAACTCCTTGAGAACCTCCAGAATTTATATAACTTATATCATCTAAAACAACGTAATGTATCTGACCAAGATTAAATGAGTAATATGAAGGACCAATCTTTGACTTGAAAGCTGCTTCAGCATCAAAATCCCCTACTTGATAAGGATCATTATCATGATTACCCATCGTGTTAAATATTTGGAATCCAATTCCATCTATATCATTTACATAATTTGGCAAAGAGTAGGAATTTGAGTACCAATATGCATCCCACGTCATGTCACCAAGAGTCAGACCATATATTTTCTTTCCACTATTCTTTACCTGAGTGGCGTAAGCAGCTACTTCTGCATAAAATCCGTTTTTAAATTGAGAAATGTCACTGTTTCTGTTTGCAAGATGCATATCCGCCATGGCAATAACAACGTAATTCTCATTGTTTGATTCAAACAGTTCAAAATCGCATTGATTTACTGTAGTTATTCCTGCAACAGGTTTGTAAAATTGAGGCAATTTATTTACAGTTGCAACTTCGTAATTAGAAGGTACAGAAATAAATACATAACCGTGTTTTTTCTCTGACTGCAAATAGTATATGCCATTCGCATCGCTTTTAGTCACTTCAACTCCATCTGATACAACCACATTTGGAATTCCTCTCCCATTACAGTAAATAACACCCTTAATATTTTTCCCAGAAATATCCGGAATTGATGTATTAGGTTGAATACTAAGTGTTGTAGACCCAATATAAATCTCTTTGGAACCTCTAATAACAGAAATGTTATAAACCCCTGAATTTATAGCCGATCCAATGTTAATTGAGGCACTAGTCGCAGTAACATTTGAAACAGGAAATTGATATAAATCACTTGGATTGTTTTTTGAAGTAAACTTAATAATGTCTCCAATTGCAAAACCATTGGCAGTTATGGTCAAATTGGAATTTAAAGTCACAGATAACGTTCCGGGGATCGATACGCCTGTTAACTTAAATGTATCACCATCACCATCGCCACCTCCGGAGTTTGATTCGTCTTTAGAGCATCCAGAGATTAACACACTAAATGTTAAAAGTGCAAATGCTATTAAAAATAAATTGATTAGTTTTTTCATAATTATATCGTTAAGCAATATATGCTTCTTTTTCTCTCTTCCATGTAGTTGCAGAGAAAATTGCAGCCAGTAAACTTCCAATTACAAATATCCAAAAGGCGCCATTCCATCCCCAACTGCTGCTAGCCACTCCACCAATTACCGCTTTTCCAAGAAATGCGTCACCAAATAGATAACCAAAAAGACCAACAAATCCCGCTGCAGTTCCTGCAGCATTTTTCGATACAAGATTGACAGCCTGAACTCCTATTAAAGCTACAGGCCCGTAAATAAAAAATCCTATTAACATTAAAGCGGTATAGACAATAACAACACGTGTTGTGTCTATTGAAGAGCCAAATAGAGAAGATACAAATGATGCAGCCGGAACTGCTTTCCAATACAATATTACAGAAAGCATTACCAAGATCATGTAAATAAAATTAGCAGGAGCACATCTTCCTTTGAATAATTTGGACGATATAAGTCCGCAGACAATTGTCCCTGGAATACCTGCATAATTATGAAGCGAAAAAGCAAGATTACTCTGTTCTGATGTAAGTAATCCTGCTTCTTGACGGTATGTTGGCGCCCAATCAGCAATTCCGTATCTTACTAGATATACAAAAATATTGGCAATCGCTATTAACCACAAAATTTTATTTGCAAAAATGTGTTTTATAAATAATTCTTTAAAAGGAATTTTTTCACTTGGCTTTGTTTCCTTTACAATTGTATAATCATTTCTATACTTATCTATTGGCGGCAATCCGCACGCTTCCGGTCTGTCTCGCAATGCCCACCAGCAAAAAAAAGCAATTATCATTGCCACTGCTGCTGGAAAAACAAAAACAGCTCTCCAACTTTGCACGACTGTTACACCTGCAACATCTGCAACAAACAATCCACCGATTAATGCAACTCCGGCCGTTGCAAGATTACCAAGCAAACCACTTCCAAAAGTGTGAGAAGTGTTCCAGATTGACATCATAAAACTTCTCTCATTTTGAGAAAACCAATGCACCATTACTCGTCCACAAGGTGGCCAGCCCATCCCTGATAACCACCCTATAATCAGCATGAAAATAAAAATAATAGCGACAGAACTTGTTGCAAACGAGAATAATCCCACAGACATCATAAGTGCCGAAGAGAGAATTAATCCAACAACCAAAAATTTTCGAGCATCCGATCTATCTGACAAAGCGCCCATTATAAACTTACTGAATGCATATGCAATTCCAATTGCAGAAAGAGCTATACCCAATTCCAGTTTAGTATATCCAAGTCCACCTTCTTCGAGAGGTTTTATCATTCCAGGTATGGCAAGCGCCAGATTTTTTCTGACTAAATAATAAGCAGCATACCCCAAAAAAGCACCAAGAAAAACCTTTAACCTCATTCTTTTATACTCAGAGGCAATTTTCTCTTCAGGTAAAAGAGGCTTTGCTTTCGGAGGTTCAAAAAATTTAAATATTTGCATGATTATTAAATCTATATTTTGTTTTTTCGTAAGTTATTTATTACGCAAAGTAAACAATTTCCCTCTTTCATTTTTCGTTTTAATACCGTTCATGTAACATTTACTTAACCAAATAATTATTAGCGAGATTTATAAAATCCTCAGTTTGAGTATTTATCCATTCTTGACTGCGACCAAGTTCCTTTGCCATGATCTGTGCGACTTTTGGCGCAGCTTCTATAGCTGCTCTAGCATCAATAAACAGAAGTCTTGCCCTACGACCCAAGACATCATCAACTGTTAAAGCCATTTCCTCTCTAACCGCCCAAACGACTTCAGCAACTGAGTAATCGTACTTTGGGTGAATCTTTTCATTCATACCGTTCCCCGAATTTTTCAGTTTTTCAACTGCAGGCATGTCTGAACCATAAACATAGAGATGATTTGAGAGATCTGGATTTTCTCTATATCCATGAATTTTATAATTTTTTGTTTTACACTTACTCTTTGGAAGAAGATTAAGTGAGATTGCCCTATCTACAGTGTCTTCTGCCATTTTTCTGTAAGTCGTCCACTTTCCTCCGGTAATTGTTATCAAGTCATTGTCTGACACAAATATTTTGTGACTTCTTGAAATCTCCTTGGTACTCTTTCCCTCTTTCTTTGGTGCAGCCAAAGGACGTTGCCCTGCAAATACAGAAAGGATGTCACTTTTGGTAGGCTTTTTTGTCATATATAGAGCAGCTGTGTTCATAATAAAATCTATCTCCTCATCGAGTGGTTTGGGCTCTATTTCAGGAGTGT